>JAWOBQ010000041.1:0-2944 GCA_046484255.1 Bacteroidales bacterium
GCTACAACGCCTTCACCACAGAGTAAGTGAGACACAGCGAGTAGAAGACACTCTGCACTGGGAGTCGCCCGTGGGATAACTGGTTATTATTATCAAGGAGTTCCCAGGATATCTCCGAAGGGTAGCTGTCGGTATGTATCCGGATGCTTAGTTGCGCATCTGAGCTGACCACAGAAGTTGAAGCCGTATCGTTAACGGTGTCATTATCCTGAGCATAAGATGTATAAGCTTCAATCGCATAATCCTGATAGACTGAAAGGTCGGCCTTCGTATTAAAGGTATAATTCATTAGCTGACCTGGCAGAAGGGTATCCGAAATCGTCTCCGATACCGGTGTTCCGCCGTTAATTGTATAATGCACATCAAACCCATTGGTGATCGTATCCGAACCAAAGCTTTCGATCACAACGCTAACATCTTCATTGGCTGTCAGGTCACAGTTACTATCGTTATTAGGTTCGGTGACTTCCGTTACACCGATATCATAAGGTGGGGGCAGGTAAACCTGAATATCATCAACAGCCAGCAGAAATTTATCAAAGGAATTATTGCGAAAAGCAATATACACATCCTGGCCTGAAAAATCGTTTAATGAGGCTGAACGACTTGTCCATGCATCATTTTCTCCGGCCACACTGAACAAAGTATCCGTAAAGCTGGAAGTGGCGGAATCACCGGTAGAAACCAACACCTGATAGCCATCAGCAAAGCTTCCGTCATAAGCAATTGCATTCCAGTTCAGAATTGCCCCGGCGGGGATCTGCATTTTAGGCAGGATCATCCAGTCATCAGCAGTACCCACAGGGTTATACCAGGATGTGCTAAACGCTGCATAGTTCGTACTATCCATTAAATCAGGCTCAACGACCCAGGCTGCATCTACAAAACTCACGTTAGGAGCCGGAGTTAAGCCATCCCAATTATAAAGGATAAACTCCGGAGGCATAACGCCGGCAGAAAAATCTTCCGAAAAAATAACAGTGCCTTTAGTGATAGATTTTGCTTTAGGCTTTTGCCCAAGTGTAGCATGATCACTTTCCGCCTGCAAGGCGGACTCCGGTTTTGGGGATCTGCCCTTTTCCGGGTATTTTACGTCTTTCCTGACACCTACCTGCCCTATGGCCATGGTACTTATCAGTACTCCGAATACGGTTAATTTTAAGTGTTTGAACATAAATTTTAAAAATTTTATAAACCAATTATATTGATCATCAGCCTTTGCACAGGCTACTGATAAAATGTAACAGAAGCCACGGCTAAAGGTTTGCAAAAGTAAGCATTTTTCATAATTGTTTCAGGTTGGGCTCACAGATCTTTTACCATTATTTTTGGTTCCAGCATATCCATCATAGCATAACGCACTCCTTCCCGTCCAATTCCGGAGTCTTTCACTCCGCCATATGGCATATGGTCTACCCGAAACGTAGGCACATCATTGATGATCACTCCGCCTACTTCAAGATTTCGGAATGCCAAATTCATACGTTTCACGCTATCGGTAAAAACGCCGGCTTGTAAACCATACCGGCTATCGTTAACCATCTTCAGAGCCTTTGAGAAGTCATTAAAGGGTTCCACCGCTACTACCGGTCCAAAAACTTCAAGGCCACATACCTTCATCTCGTTATTTGTATTAGTCAAAACCACCGGATGCACTACCGCATTCTCCCGCCGTCCCCCGGTTAACACTTTTGCCCCCTGCTCTTCAGCTTCCTTCACCCATTCCTGCACTCTTTGGGCATTATTTTCATCGATCATGGCACTAATATCGGTAGATTCTTCCAAAGGAGAGCCTACTTTCAGTTTTTTCGCTTCAGCCGTAAACCTTTCAATAAACTCATCAAATATTTCAGCTTCCACAAAGATGCGCTGCGCATGTATACATACCTGTCCGGAATAGGCAAAAGCTCCTGTCAGGCATTTTTTGATACAATTATCCATATCCACATCGCGTGTAACGATTACGCCGGCATTCCCCCCAAGTTCCAACACTATTTTCTTTTTGCCGGCATTTTTTTTCATCTCCCATCCTATTTCCGGGGAGCCGGTAAAGCTCAACAGCTTGAAACGATCATCCGTCACCAACTGATTTCCGGTTTCACGGGCCATCGGCAACACAGAAAAGGCCCCTTTGGGCAAGTCAGTATCATCGATAAGCTTTGCCAGGGCCAGTGTAGATAAGGGAGTAGAAGTGGCCGGTTTTAATATTACCGGACAGCCTGCCGCCAAAGCAGGGGCTATTTTGTGCACCGCCAGGTTGAGAGGAAAATTAAACGGGGCTATAGCAGCCACAAGACCGGCCGGAAAATACTTCACCCAACCCTCTTTGCCCTCCCCGGCCGGAGTCCAGTCAAGAGAAATATGCTCCCCCGGCAGCCTGCGTGCCTCTTCAGCAGCTATCCGAAAAGTCTGTATCGCCCGCTTAACCTCCCCGGAAGCATACTTTAACGGCTTTCCGGCCTCCTGTGCAAGCAAACGCACATGGTAGTCAATATTTCCTTCCAACTTATCCGCTATCTCATTGAGAATTTCAGAACGTTTCCAGCCAGGCATATCGGCCATCTCTTGCTCTACGCCCTGAGCACGCTCTATACAAAGCTGCAGCTCATCGTTTTCCCCATAACTGCTGCTCGCAAAAACTTCCCCATCATAAGGATTCCTGATCCGGATCGTCTTTGAGGTCGTGATAAAATCACCACCGCAATAAATATCATAATGTTCCATATTCTTATAGTTTTATTTCAACGAATACAATATAGCGTTCGGTCTAAAAAGAACAGCTTTGATTTTAGGATTTACAATTTTGAGTTCCTTCCGGCCAGTCATTTTGCCTTTACCGTTCTAACGGCGGGTTTAAGGCTTTTTTATGATATTCAAGCAGTTTCCCTCAAGGTGAAGGCGGGTTCAGGGAGGTTGAAAACCATAAAATGCTGACTTTTCAAAG
>JAWOBQ010000085.1:0-3102 GCA_046484255.1 Bacteroidales bacterium
AGGCCTTCCAGGGATATTCGATCTAATTTGGCATGTATATCCCGGAGTTTTTCTTTGTTTTCTTCTATTTCTTTTTCAATTCGGGTAAATTCTTTTCCTGGCGGGGACAGTTTGTCCACGGCTTTGATTTGTGGGAAATGTTCCGTATCATTTTCATGCTGAACAGCCACAAAGTATCTGTATCCTCGCAAGTCTGAAATAATTTCTATGGGATGCTTTTCAACCCATTGATCCTGAAATTTTTTAACCGGGCATACCAAAAACTGAAAAGAAAATCCTTTGTCTTTCAGCCGATTCAGCTTATCCAGGGAAAAATACCCCCAGGGTTGTAAAAGCTTGCGTTCCTTTTCTAATGCAGTGAGGGACTGATTAATCCGGTCCAACTCTTTTTCCAGCTTTTCAACCGTTTCATAAATTTTTTTTCCCGATTTTTCCTGGAACGAACCTTTAATATTTTTCTGATCAGGGTCTCTTTTTTTGAGAGTCTTGATCGTTTTATGAACATCACTTATGGTTCGATATAGCTCTTGCATTTCCTTCGACGGCTCTTGCCTGAACTCATTAATATGGGCAGCTCCCATATCCTTGAGTTCTTTTATGAAGTTCTCGTAATCAGCGTAGAAGACAAGAAATGAATATTTGAACATTGGTGTGATCATGCCATTTCCTCCGCTTTTTGCTGTCTGGTTTTGACAATTTTTTGAGCTGCTTTTGATAAGTTTTCTTTGTCTTCCAGAAAGCGTTTTATTTTTCTTATGGCGTCCTGGTAGCCGGGGATTTGTATTTTTTCAAAGAGATTAACTTTTTGGGTTGTTTTTTTACGGGCATATTCGAGCAGCTTCATTTTTCTAGTATAAATTTCCTTTTCCACGGCGATTTGAGTGAGTTTTTTTAGCAATTCAATGCCATCGGGAAACCATGAAGGAGCGTTAAACATATTATAATCCCGGATTTCAAAATGGATTTTTTCCAGTACAGGGGTTTTTACTCCGGCAATTTTCCTGGAAGATAATTCCACTTCCCTGATACGGATCAGTTCAGGGTCAAATTCGCTCCACAGACGCATGGTATGGGATAGTTTATTTTGTTCTTCTTCAAGCTGTTTTTCCAGACTTTCGGCTTTTTGCCTGGCCTTTTTTACTTCCATTCGTAAAGCCGATTCTTTGTTTTTCAATGTGGGTAAAGCCCGTTCCCTGATATTAAGCTGCTTTATAAGCGCTTGTTGCGAAGTTTTATTATATTGAAATTTTATAGCCACGTCTTCGGTATGTTTAGGTTATGCACGATATTATTCGTTTCGTTATTGAGTCCGGTCTAAAAAGGTCACATTTGATTTTCAGCGGCTTTTTGCCCCGAACCCTAAAGGGTGGCCGCTGAAAATCACCCACCCTTTAGGGATGAGGTAAAGCTGATTATTAGCGGCTGTGATAGATTTTGTGTTTTTAAACCGGACTCTTTATTCGATTGATATGGAAACATTTGGTATTTAATAGGCATATAGATTGATGGTTACTCTTTTTCTTTCCAGTATTTGTCAACCAGTTCTTTTTTAATTCCAACTTCAGCTTTCGAAAAGTATTTACTAAACATATTCCAGGCCGTGTCGAGCATAGAGTCTATTTCCATGTTTATATCAATAGCCAGCAGGCTTTTTGAATATGCTTTTGCAAAATCCAGTGTTCTTTCATCATAATCGGTAAGATCAAAGCCGTTTTCAAGTTTTGTCTTTGCATTGGCTGCATCGGCATAAAGCCTGACAGCGGCATTCATCACCTGCGGGTGGTCTTCCCGTGTTTGCGTGCCAATAACCAATTGTTTGAGTCTTGATAAAGAACGGAAGGGATCCACGATCACTTTTCCAATATCGGTATCTCGTCTGAGGAACAATTGCCCTTCGGTTATATATCCGGTATTATCCGGGATAGCATGGGTAATATCCCCTCCGGATAGAGTAGTAACGGCGATAATGGTTATAGAACCTTTTTCCGGAAACTGTACGGCTTTTTCATAAATGCGTGCCAGGTCGGAATACAGCGAACCTGGCATGCTGTCTTTAGAAGGGATCTGGTCCATACGGTTTGAGACAATACTGAGCGCGTCGGCAAATAATGTCATATCGGTTAGTAATACCAATACGTTTTGCCCTTTTTCTTTGGCAAAATATTCTGCTGAGGTAAGGGCCATATCAGGTACTAAAAGACGTTCAACAGGGGGGTTTTCAGTGGTGTTTACAAAACTTATAATACGGTCTAAAGCGCCGGCATTGTCGAAAACATTCTTAAAAAATAAATAGTCGTCATTGGAAAGCCCCATTCCTCCTAAAATGATTTTATCAGCCTTTGCCCGTAGTGCCACACTCGCCATCACCTGGTTGTAGGGTTGGTCGGGATCGGCAAAAAAGGGAATTTTTTGTCCGGAGACAAGGCTGTTGTTCAGATCAATACCTGCAATCCCGGTGGCGATCAAGTTCGAGGGTTGCTCCCTTCGTACAGGGTTAACGGAGGGGCCTCCGATATCCCTGATTTCCCCTTCGACAGGCGGCCCTCCGTCAATGGGTTCTCCATAAGCATTGAAAAACCGACCTGCCAATTGGTCACTGATTTTGATCTGTGGAGGATTTCCTAAAAATGTGACTTCAGCATTGGTTGGGATTCCTTCGGTTCCGGAAAAGATTTGAAGGACAACCTGGTCTCCGATAATTTTCACTACCTGAGCCATGCGCCCTTCTACCACGGCAATTTCATCATAACCTATGTCTGTAGCGGTTAAGGAAACAGTAGCTTTGGTAATGTTATTTAATTTTATATATGTTTTTTGAAAAGCTTGACTATCCATGGGTTCTCTGTTTGTTATATATATTTAGTTTTCAGCGGTTTCTTTAACATTTTCTTTAACAATTTCATAAAGTTCTTCCTCACGCTCTTTAAATGTTTCCGATTCAAAGCCGGAATAGTTCATTTGCTTGAACTGGTTAATGATACGCTTGAAAAATTTGGCTGAATCTTCAAAATGTGAAAATTCGAACTCGTTATCAATAATTTCCAGGACTTTTTCCAACATATATTTCTGCCTTTCCATTGGCGTTATGGCGTCGATTTTATC
>JAWOBQ010000101.1:0-3392 GCA_046484255.1 Bacteroidales bacterium
GGTTGCGAATAAAATAGCTATGGAATTTCAAAAAAATTATCTAGGAGCGCATCCATTTAAAATTTTAGAAAAAATAGATCAAAAATTGACTGAGAAAATTTCTGAAATAAAAGATGTTCCGAGAACGTTTGTCTGTTTAACCTGAATGTTTTTTCATCATACGCATACTTTGTTTTGCTGCCGTTATCATAGTATATTTCGGTTCTCTGGCCTTTTTCGTTGTAGTTGATGTTGGTTACAATATCTGTCCAGGTGGCAACGCCTCTAATTTGGGTTTTGATGCTTTCCAATAAACCGGCTTTGTTATAGCTGTGGGCTATAAGGGAGTTGTCGGGTTGGGTTATGTTTATTGGCCTGTTTCCCGCTGAAGCGGGATTAATTCGACTTAAATTTTTCACTGCACTTCGTTTGTTAAAAATTAGTCTCATTGAACATTGCATCATACTCAAATAACTGATCAAATGTTTCTTGTTCCAGTGCGGGATTATTATCCCAATCTATTATATTTTGGTAATCTGTGCATAATTGTCTGGATAAAGATAATAAGTTTCCTTTGAAATCATAGGAATTGAAGGTGTTTTTTCCGCAAAGCTGTTTGAGATATGAATTTCGGTTTGGTTTTGGGAATTTTTAATTTTCCTTGTGAGTAGGCAAAAACTTTCTTAACTTTGACATTATTTGTCAAAGGAATGCAAAGCATAGCCTTCATATTAAAGGAAACACGATTAAAAGCAAAACTAAGCCTGGAAAACGTCCAGAAGGAAACCGGGATAGATAAGGCCCTGATAAGCAAGATTGAAAGAGGCATCAGATTACCAACCCCTGAGCAGTTAAAAGCCCTTTCCGGATTTTATGGTCTTGATTATAAAAGCCTTAAAACAAGCCTTTTTGCGCAAAAAATTGTCAGGCAAATTGCATCAGAAGAAGAACCGGTTAAAATATTACATGCCGCCGAAAAACAGATATTGTATCAAACAGCACCGGTATCCGGAAAAAATCTAAAGGCAAAAATCACCAAAGTATTATCCATGGACAAAAGGATAAAAAAAGCATGGCTATTCGGATCATGGGCAAGAAATGAAGCTGTTGCCGGAAGCGATATTGATTTGATGATAGAATACGAGCATGATTCGGAGATCAGCTTGTTTGATGAAATTGAAATACAACATCAATTATCTGAAGAAACAGGTTTCTATGTTGATCTTGTAGAAAAGGATACGATTAAGCCATTTGCTGAAGCTACAGTTGAAGCTGAGAAGGTGTTGATCTATAATAGATATTTTTCGGATTAAGCCAGGCACCAAATTTCAAAACCCAAATCGCAAATAAATCTCAATGTGCAAAATTCCAAACAGGCGCTTTTTATACCTTTGCAGAAACACCATGTAAAGCAGGGGTTTTGGAAATTGAATTTTTTAAATTTGGAAGTTATTTGAGATTTGATTTTTGGAATTTCTGTTTTTGGTATTTAAAAGATGAAAGGCAAAATCTCCAACATACAACGCTTCAGCATACATGACGGGCCGGGTATACGGACCACGGTTTTTTTCCAGGGCTGCCCCCTCTCCTGCTGGTGGTGCCACAATCCCGAGTGCATAGGATTTGATGCAGGCGATGCCAAAAATTACACCCCAGAGGAATTGATAGAGGAAATCAAAAAAGACAAGATTTTCTTTGAAGAATCCGGGGGCGGGGTGACTTTTTCAGGGGGCGAACCTCTCTCTCAGCCCGGTTTTCTGTTAAAGGTGATTGAATTATGTCATCAGGAGAAAATTCACGCGGCAATCGATACATCGGGTTATGCCGAAAAAGAACAATTGAAAAAATTCCTTCAGGTCACCGATCTGTTTTTGTATGACCTGAAACTGATCGATGGGCAACTGCATAAAAAATACACGGGTGTGGGCAATGAACAGATTTTGGAGAACCTGAGGTTTTTGGATGAAAACAATACCGGTATCGAGATCCGGATCCCCTTGATTCCGGGGATCACCGATACCCGGGAGAATATCCGGGATATCAGGGATTTTATTCACGCATTGAAGCATCAACACGAAGTACAATTGCACCCTTACCACAAAATTGCAGAAGGGAAATATGAACGCTTGAAGCTGGAATACAAGCTGAAGGGAGTTAAGCAGAGCGAAGACAGGTTGGAGGAGATAAGAAGGAAATTTGAAATTTAACCGCTCCCGATAGCTATCTGGAGCGGTTAAACAATCGTAACTTTACACAATGAACGAAAGAATCAAAAAATTACGCGATAAAAGCCTGAAGGCTGAAGCCGTATTCTCACACGAGCGGGCAGAGCTGATCACAGATTTTTACAAGAGCGGCATGGGCAACGGGAAATCCATTCCGGAGCAAAGAGCCCTGGCTTTCAAATATATCATAGAAAACAAAAGCCTGTTTATAGATACAGGTGAACTGATCGTTGGGGAACGCGGTGAAACACCCAAAGCCACTCCCTCCTACCCTGAGATTTGTCTGCACTCAGTTGAAGACCTGCAAACACTCGATGCCCGGAAGAAACAAAAGTTTTCGGTAAAGGCAGGAACATACAATGTTTTTGAAAACAAGGTAATTCCTTTCTGGCAGGGAAAAAGCATGCGGGAAAGGATTTTCGAAGAAATGGATGCGGAATGGAAAGCCGCCTACGAAGCCGGTATTTTTACGGAGTTCCTGGAGCAACGGGCGCCCGGACATACCGTCCTTGGAGGCAAAATGTTCCGTACCGGTTTCAGGGATCTGCAAAAGGAAATAACGGATTCCATCCAAAAAATTGATTATTACAATGATCCGCTAGCTACCGACAAACTGGAAGAATTAAGGGCCATGCACATCGCTGCCGAAGCAATTATTAGCTTTGCGGAACGTTATGCCGGAGCACTGAAAGACCTTGCCGTGATCGAACAGCATCCCTCAAGGAAAAAGGAGTTGTTCGAAATGGAACGCATCTGCCGGAAAGTTCCCGCAGAAGCCCCGGATACTTTTCATGAAGCCTTGCAGCACTATTGGTTTATTCACCAGGGGGTGATCAGCGAACTGAATCCCTGGGATGCTTTCAATCCCGGCAGGCTGGATCAAAACATCCACCCGTTCTACAAAAAGGAAATTGAAGAGGGAAGCCTCACGGTGGAAAGGGCCAAAGAACTGTTGCAGGCTTTCTGGATCAAATTCAACAACCACCCCTCCCCTCCAAAAATCGGTGTGACGGCCAAAGAAAGCAGTACCTATACTGATTTTGCGCTGATCAACCTCGGAGGTTTAACCGAAGAGGGGGATGACGGGGTGAACGAGGTAAGTTATTTGATCCTGGATGTGATCGAAGAAATGCGCTTGCTGCAGCCCGGTTCTATGGTACAGATCAGCAGAAAGAATCCCGATGATTT
>JAWOBQ010000108.1:0-6576 GCA_046484255.1 Bacteroidales bacterium
GCCTAACTTATAGCTCATTCCCAGCAAGGCCACATCCATGGCATCTCCGTGATACCGCCACTTGTTGTCTTCCCGGCTAAGATGCGCTTCATTGGCAAACACGCCAATCCTGTTGATCTCGTTTAGCTGCGGCGGCAGGCCGGAAGCAATAGCTTCCTGCGGTTTTTCTTCCGGACTAACTTTCCCTTCCCCGTTGTATCCTTCACCGGAGATGGCATATCGTTGTCCGCCGGGCAGCATGATCATTTTTGCCGTTTGCTGGTTCACGGTGAGGGTGCCGGTTTTGTCGCTGGCGATCACGGTACAACTGCCCAGGCTTTCTACGGATGTGAGTTTCCGCACGATCACATTGCGTTTCGCCATGCGTTTGGTGGCTACAGACAGGGCAACGGTAAGGGCTACGGGCAACCCCTCGGGAATAGCAGAGACCGCCATGGCCACCACAAAGAAGAAAATGGCGGAAAAATCCATGCCCTGCATACGCAGGATAACAGCCAGGACAACACTCACGACCACGACAAAGACGCTGATCTGCTTGATAAACTTTTCCATGCGCTGCACCAGCGGCGGCTTAGCCGACTCAGAGCTGGTGACATCCATGGAGATCTTACCCACCTGGGTATCCATGCCTGTAGATACTACCACACCCCATCCCCGGCCATTCATCACGGTAGAGCCGGCAAAAGCCATATTGCTGCGCTCGGCCACTCCCAGCTTTGACTTAAATGTTCCGGTTTGCTTCTGCGCAGCTATAGACTCTCCGGTAAGAAAACTTTCATCGATCTCCAGGCTGGAGGCCTCCATAAGCCGGACATCTGCAGCCACCTTAACCCCCGACTCCATCAGCAGGATATCTCCCGGCACCACCTCTTCCGCCGGGATCTCTATCTCTTTGCCTTCACGCCGAACCCGTGCATTTATCCTTAGCAGCTTTTGCAAGCCCGCAGCACTTTTCTCCGCATTGTACTCCTGATAAGCCCCCAATGCGCTGTTGATCAGTATGACCAGAAAGATAAACACCGCATCTTTGGGTTCCCCTATGGCAATAGAGGCTACAGCAGCAGCAACCAAAATAAATATTAAAGGGTTTAACATCTGGTGCAAAATGATCTGCCACAAAGTGATCTTTTGGCCTTCAGGCAATTTATTGGGACCGTAAAACTGTTGCCTCCTTTTGACCCTTTCCGCATCAAGCCCCTGCTCCGTGGTTTTGAGCTCTTTGTAGACAAGATCCGGATCAAGCGAATGCCAGGGCCGGTGCGAAAGGTTTTCTGCGTTCAGCATGGTTTTTGCCTTCATAAAGAGATGGTTGGTTTTTGCTTGTTGGTTTAAGTAGTTTTTGCAGCACAAAGATACAGAGCACAAATATACAAAGATGAAAAAAACTTTTTCTTATGCTCTTTGATAACATAATCGCAAATTTTCGCCCTTCCCTGTTGTTCTCTCACTTCAATAGTAATTTCATCCATTTTGCGTTGTCTGTTATGTTAAAACTGAGAGAACCACTGCCGCAAAATTCCGGGTTCAATTGTTGAGTTTTTCTGCTTGCCGGGGTTAACAAAAACCTGCGGCTGAAGTGAAAACCTAATTTTTTCAAAACAGATTGATTGGTGTACGTCCGGTCTAATGAGGTTAGTTTTTAGACCAGACTCAATATTGACTCAGAATGATAAATGTGGCAGCAGATAAAAACATGTGGTCATAAAATATTAAATGGTAATTGTTTTACTCGTGCTGCTTTAACGCGGTTTGGTAGGTATTTTTGAGTTTTCCTGCAAGCTGAAGGGGTTTGATCACCTTTACTTTATCGCCAAAGGAGAGCAACTCCATGTACAGGTCGTGAGTTATATACAACCAGAGACGGATACGGAATTCCCGGGCATTATCAATAATGACCTCCTGAGTATGGTGAAGCGGTAATGACTTTACATACTTTCCGTTATGAGGATTAAAAGACAATATCACTTCTTTCGGGAACTCGGCATTAGGACTGATAATCCCGAAACAATAGCGAAATCGCTCTTGCAGGTCTGTCTCCGGATCGGGTGAAAAAGTTCTTTGTGTCACATCCAGTTCACTCATGCGGTCCAGGCCAAAGCTTTTCACCCGTTCATCCCGTTGATCACGGCCCAGCACATACCAGCGCTTTTTAAATTCTTTGAGCAAATAGGGATCAATGGTTCGCTGGCTTTCCTGCTGCTCGCTGAACTTGAAATACAAAAACCGGATCTGACGCCTGTTTTTGATCGCATGAAGCAAACCATACAGATGTTCTGTTCCTTCCGGTCGCCGCTTTTCAAAGGATATGTACTTAGACAACCGGTCTGTAAGGTCCAGGGCATTAAATGTATCAAAGGCCTCCAGGATACGCTCCCTGCCATCCGGTTCCGGATCATTACACACATAATACTTAGCCTGTGAAGAATCATACTGTATGTCAATATTATACAACGACCTGATATCATGGAGGTCACGCTGGAATGTACGGCTGGATATACAATAATCATACCCCTGCAACAGAGACTCCCGTTCCAGGTAATCCAACACTTCTTCAAAAGAAGCCGGAAGGCGGCGTAGTTTTTTAATGATGAGGGTATAACGGGCAATAATCTCTCTTTTTGACATATTATCAATCTTTTATAAATCCCATAGCAGTATTGCTCTTTTCGGCCAGCAATTCGTTATTGCAGAATTCAATAATATCCGTAAAAATAACACTTTTCCCGTGAACCACCTCATGGATTTCACATTTTCGCACCACATTATCAATTTGCCCGCCGGAGAAGTCAAACCGTTGAGCCAACACTTCACAATCGGATTCAGAAAGAACAGGCAACTTAATCTTCCAGATTTTTGCTTTAGCCTTTAAGTCCGGAAGCTGAAACTCTATTTTAAACAAAAACCGACGCTCAAAGGCCTTATCCATGTTTTTCACCAGGTTGGTGGTGGCAATAAAGATACCCTGAAAATTTTCCAGTTCTTCCAGGATAATATTTTGGATAGCATTTTCGGTTTGCGACACTGGGGAATTATTAATAGACCTGCGCTTTGAGATTATGGCATCGGCTTCATTAAAAAACAATATGGGCATCAGCCTGGTTTGTTTGGCATAATCGGCATAACCGGCTTATTTGCCAAAACCGCTTCCACTACCTTGTAATTAATCGCTATCCCTCTTCCCATGTCCATTCTGCCTACATTTTTTCCATGCCTTCGGTTTTGCAGTATCCCTTTTAAGTACAGCTCATCAATATCATCACTGTAAATTAATACCTTCACGGGATTACAATTCAGATGGTTCACGATATTGTCCATATCAAGGTTCGAACGCTCATACCCTAACCCGAAGATCAAGCCCACAAAAAATGCCTGTGTTTGTGATACATCAAAATAGTTAGCTATAACCGCCAAATCTGATTTTAATTTCTGAAAACAGGACGCCTCCATCCCTGATTCCCGGGAGTGCTCATACACATTCTCAAAACTCTTTAATAATTTCGACTTTAAATTGTCCATATCTATTCCTTTTCCCACAAAATTACAATACCGGAAGGACAAAATATGTCGCAGGTGGTTTCCCGGGTGGTTTAATCTTTCAACCACTTATGGTCATGTTTCTGAAGCATTTTATTTCCCATATACGGTCTGATATTTCTCATGGATTCCGATGAAAAGCCGCGGGCCCCGGATCCGCCCTGCCTGTCAATTCAATGCCCTGAAATTTTTGCACGCCCCGATAAAAAAAAAACGGGGTAAACCTTGATCTCGAAGATCCTGAACCAAACACTCGACTTTAGAGACAGACACAAAATACACTGAAAATCAAATGCCCTTCAAAGGAAGGTTATCCCGGTTTTTACCGGTGTGAAAAAATTGTTTTTTCACACCGCCTTCATTGCTTATATTTGCATAAACAAAAACGATACATTATAAAAAGGGTGGTAATTACCGGAGCTTATGATGTTATTGGCACTGCTATCAGTGAGATGATGGCGGAAAAGGGATATTCACCGGTTTTGGTTGGTCGTGATCCTTCCAAAGTGGATAAGGTTTGCCGGCAGGTAAAAGAGGCCACCGGCAATGAAGATGTGAGCGGCTATGCTGTGGACCTGTCGCGGGAAAAGGAAATTGAAGCTTTTGCGCAAAACCTGCCCGGCCCGGTGCATGTGCTGATAAACAATGTAGGGACTAATCGCTAAGATAAAATCCTTTGTTTTTATTTTCCAAGTTTTAATATTCGTATAGCTCCCTGAATTACTACAGCGAAAACAATTGTTCCGATAATCAAGTCAGGTTTGTTCGAGTTCAACCAATGGACCAAAAGGAACCCTTTTAGACCGGACTCATGGTTGATGCACATAAAAAATTGTCTTTTCAGGACGAATCCTGTTGTTTTTCAAAATAAAGTTCCGGCATAATGATCTTCACTTCTTTATTGTCACCATCCTTTTGCCAGTAAACAATATTATTTACCTTAGCTGCTTTCAGCACATAGTTTTTCTTTTTCTTTTCCCCCATCCAGGCCACAAATTGCTTTGAAAACTTCACTACCGTCTGCCCTCTTAATTTGAGGCTTTCATCATCAGCAACAAGCAACGTATCTCCGCTAACAAGCTCGTCGATCAAATGCTGCCGGCTCATGAAAAAATCCAGCCAAACGTCTTTATGGGTTAGTTGCACGGCCAGTTCCGGCGGAGGTGGATAAACCTCATTATCCATTTTCCGCTCCATATGTTCTGCAGTGATATGGTCCAGAATACCGGAATTCACATGTATGCTAAGGTTTTGCTTTGCCCTGGTTATGGCAACATAAAGCAAACGTTTCTTCTCCTCTGTGGAAAGCTTATCGCCATCAAGCAGAATAAAGACATTATCAAATTCTTTTCCCTTGGCTTTGTGGATAGTAGATACAAGGATGGTCTCCCCCTGCCCGGTAAAGAAATCCTCCATTCCGGATTCCCGGATAAAAATTTCCAGGTCCGACTTATACTTTCTTTTCGTAGCTGTCGCTTCAAACGCTTTGATCAAATTTTGACAGACTTCCAGCCTGGAACTGCGAAAAAACCGTTCTTCCAGTTTCCGCTTTGCCTCATTCCACGCTTTCCCGCTGATTATATTCTCCCCTTCTTGCAGGTTCAGACGATCAATAAAAAACCGTATTTCCTGAAGGTTATACAGGCTAAACCCTTCATTGGTCTGAACCAATTTTGCCGGCATATTTCTTTTCAGCAACAGCCCGCTTATCTTTAATGCTTCTTCATTGGTTTGAGTTAACACAGCAGTTGTTCCTGAAAGCTCTGTTTTCAGGATATCATTGAAAAGCGGCGTAATAAGGGTTCCCCCCTTGTAACGAACCAGCTTGATCTTGCCGTTATCCGTCTGCTTAGGCTTGATTGGCATAGCTTTCAGCCGTTTTGTTATTCCCAGGGCAAACTGATTGGCAAATTCCACAAGGTTGCTTTTGCTTCTGTAGTTTTCTATCAGCTCATACTTCACCGCTTTATCCCGTTCAATAAATTGTTTTAAATACATAGAGCTGGAACCCCTGAACTCATAAATATTCTGGTCATCATCGCCCACGGCGATCACCCTCATTTTATGGTTCTTATTCTGCAAAGCACTGATCAGGTTAAATTCATCTTCATTCAAATCCTGGGCTTCATCAATAACCAGAACGGTCTTTGTTATGCGGCTTCTTTCCACCTCATTGTTTCTGATTTTCTCCACAGTGCTTTTCACAATTTCGTTGGACTTTTCCAGGCAGCCGATCTTTCCTGACAAGTCAAAGCAGTATGAATGAAACGTTTTGATCTCAATAAAGTTAGCTGCATTGCCGATCAGCTTGTGCAGGCGTTGTTTAAACTCTGTGGCCGCTGCTCTGGAGAAAGTCACCATAAGAAGCTGTTCATGCTTTACATCTTCCATAAGGAGCAGGGATGCCAGCTTATGGACCAGCACTCTGGTTTTTCCGCTTCCGGGGCCGGCGGCCACCACAATGAATTTGCTTTTATTATCTTTGATTATTTTAAGCTGCTCCGCAGACAACTCGCCAAACAATTGCCGGAACCTGGCCGGAGATATCCTTTGTTTCAGCTCATCAGCCCGGCTGCCCGGAAAATACTTCCCAAGAAAAGAGCTGTAATTCAGATGGAAATAATCTTCCACAAATTGCACCGCCCCCGTATAGTCGCCTGACATCTTTCGGGCATACTCCCCCGCAATATGGATTTGCTGCACCTTATTCTCATAAAACTGATCCAGCTTTTGATAGTCATTTACGGTATACTGCTTACGGCTATCCTGCTCCAAACGCTCAAGGGTCAGCCGGTTATAGGTTACCATAAACCCTCCTTCAAGCTTTATGGCCTCAATTCTGGAAAGGTAAAACAGGGCATCTTCCACATCCTCAAGAGATGCCTTTTTCCCGTATTGTAAACGTGTGTTATTATAATGATCCCTTAGCTCAAGAACGGAGAACTCAACCAACACCTGATCCTTCCCCGGGCTTTGCTCCATGTCCTGATCATCCGGTACAGTTAACCGGTTGAGCCTGTTGTAAAAAAAGCCTATAATGCA
>JAWOBQ010000123.1:0-3257 GCA_046484255.1 Bacteroidales bacterium
GAATGTATCATTATAGACCCGGCTTTCATTGAACCATCAGAGCATAAAACGTTCAAAACATTCATAGAAGAGCAAGGTCTTTATCCGGTAATGCTAATTAACACTCACGGTCATATAGACCATGTATCAGGGAACAGCTTTATTGAAGAGACCTATGGCTTATCTCCCGCAATTCACCGGGATGGCCAGTCTATACTTGACTCAGCGCCTGAACAGGGAGCGATAATGGGTTTTCCACCTATGAAAAATCCTGCCCCGCAACAATATTTATCGGATGGAGAAATTATTCAACTGGGAAGTGATCGCATAGAGGTACGCTATACGCCGGGACATGCCGATGGCAGTATTTCTTTGGTTCTTCACAATGAAAGAACAGTGCTTTCAGGCGATGTGTTATTTGCAGAAGGAGTGGGCCGTGCCGACCTTCCCACAGGAAATATGGAAACCCTGCAAAAAAGTATAAAAGAAAAACTATTCGTCTTACCCGACGACTTCACCGTGTATCCCGGGCATGGACCTGTCACTACCATAAAGCATGAAAAGACGCACAACCCTTTTTTATAGACCCCCGGCAAGCCGCCGGCGTAAAAACACAAATTTTTAACGCCTGCTGCCGATCCATCATTTTGCCTCCCTGAAAGGCAACATCCTTCACCTATCAGCCCGGGATCAGGCCTACCTATAGCGATGCTTCTGATTGCCCGGCCAGCGTTTTTACGGAATCAACCACCGCTTTTGACTGTATGTCGAACATGCAGCGAAAATGCCCTTTGGGGCACCGCTCAAAGCCGATCTTTGAACAAGGCCGGCAACTCAGGGCTTTCACTTCATGGATATGATAACTGGATTGTTGGCCCTCCGGATAAAAAGGATACATCCCAAACCCGGGTATAGTATTCCCCCAAACACTCACCAAAGGCTTACGAAAAGCAGCAGCAATGTGCATTAAGCCGGTATCCGGTGACAAAACCACAACAGCATTTCTAACCAGATCTGCAGACCCGTTAACATTGAATCTTCCACACATATTTACAACAGGTACCTTAAGTTGATCTGCCAATTGTACGGCCTGCTCATGATCTTCTGGCCCACCGGTTAAAACTACCGGAAAACCACTGGTATTACATATTTCTGTCAGCTTTTCCACCGGTAATTGCTTGGTCTTATGCTTTGCGCCCACAACTACAAGCATATACCCTTTATGAAAAGCTTCAGGCAACTCCTCCTGAATATCGATACAGTCCTGTTCCGGAATAAAATAATCCAATCCTTTCCCGTCATACTTAACTCCCCATTTGCTTACCGCCCTGAAATAACGATCCACAATATGAACCTCCGGTAAAATATTTATCCTGAAATTTACCAGTAACCATTTGGAGCGGTTTAGCTTGGGGAAAGCTGCCGAAGGGATACGCAATGCTTTTTTTACAATACTACTTCGGATATTCCGGTGCAGGTCCACGATCAAATCAAATGATTCCCTTTTAAGATCATTGATCAAAGCCGGTAAATCATTCTGCAGACAATGAATTTTATGGATGTATGAGTTAGCAGAAAGCACCGGGGCAAATGCCTTTTTGGTAAGATAATGAATTTCCACTGCCGGATATTGGTTCTTCACACAGCGGATTACCGGGCTGCTAAGCACAATATCCCCTATGGAACTAAACCTGATAATAAGTATTTTTTTCAATCTTGCTTGCTTTAGTGCTATGCAAACGTAAAAAAAAATCCCGGATATATCACTATGAAACCAGACAAGGGAAAAAATTACCGTTTGGTAAAGCGAATTTTGCCAACCATGGATAATTCCGGTCTAACCCCCTAAAAATATTACATGCTGTCATTCAGCTTTGCCCCACCCCGGCAATGGAACCGCTAATTACGCGAATCCCGTCGCCCCGCCGCCCGGGATTGCGAGGGCGATTCCTATAATAATATCTATACTGATGGCTCTGAACCGGCGGGAGTCCTGCAGTTGACGCATCATCTTTCTGATGGAAATTCTTCAGGTGGATTTACGATTGGTGGGACAAACTCAAATACCGGTATTGGTGTTGTTCAGCTTTTTATTGAGTATACGGCAAATACCGGCATCAGTGGCAATTACAAAAATGGTGACATTTATACTGATGATCATACTTTTGATCCATGGTTGAGCTCGTATTCTATTACTTCGGCTAATGGGAATACTATGATAACCGGAAGTGAACCAGACGGTACAATCGACATCACAAAAAATTCTGATGGAAATTTCACTGTGGCATTCGACCTGGTATTTTCTGATAGTACAACCGCTTCAGGTACAATCATCCAGGATTATAAAGTACAGGAAATGAATTTTTAGATGAGCAGATATTTACTTTTTTTGACGGGCTCTATTGGTTTTTATTTTTCGGACTGAGGATGCCTGAAAGGCTATGTTATAGCCCGGCTGAAGCCGGGTGCTATTCTAATAATACGCGCTGAAAGTGGCTTTTGTGCCTGTATTAATGCCGGTGACTGGCCTGGAATATCATTTTATTGGTAATCGCTTTTTCTGCTCTTTTCGAATTATTTTCTTTTATCGTGATGAATTCCTGTTTGGGATCACATCATTTCTTATTTTTGTTCAGTAAAGTGTTTATATGATATCTGTAGTTACACCAGCCTATAATGCTGCACGGTTTATTCAGGAAACGGTAAAGTCAGTTCAGCGTCAGACTTATCAGGATTGGGAAATGTTGATCGTAGAGGATTGTTCTTCGGATGATACAGTGCAGATTGTCAGAAATCTGGCCGCTGAAGATGCCCGTATCCGGCTGTTTGCCCTGGAGGAAAATGTCGGTGCGGCAGAAGCCCGCAATATTGCCTTTCGCCATGCCAATGGTCAGTATATTGCTTTTTTAGACAGTGACGACTTATGGCTCCCTGAAAAACTTGAAAAGCAACTTCGGTTTTTGCAAGAAAATAACTATGCGTTCACCTATACAGATTATGAATGCATTACAGAAGATGGCTCGGCGGTTTTATACACCGTTCATGCTCCTGCAGAGATAGGATACAGGCGCTTTTTACGGAATACAACGATAGGAACACTTACGGTTATGATTGACCGGGAGAAAACCGGCGATTTTGAAATGCCGCAAATTCGTTCCAGTCATGATATAGCACTTTGGTTGGCATTGATGCGCAAAGGGCATAAGGCATTTGGTTTACAAGAGGTCCTGGCACAATACCGCCAGGTGGGAACTTCCAATACGGCCTCAAAATGGAAA
>JAWOBQ010000208.1:0-9189 GCA_046484255.1 Bacteroidales bacterium
CTTCGTCTCTTAAGTCCCTTCGTCTCTTAAGTCCCTTCGTCTCTTAAGCCGCTTAAGTTGCATCATTTTCCTTTCCGCATCAACGTCTCTTCTCATCTAATCATCTTTCTGTGTCGTACAAGCATGGGGTTTCAAAAATTCAGGATTTCAATTTTCAAGGCATAAAGATAAAGAATCGGGTTAAACTATAGCTTATTTATATAAAAAAAAAGGGGAAGCAAAAGGCTTCCCCCTGATTGATATATTAGGTGTGATTTACATCATTCCGGGCATTCCACCACCCATTCCACCGCCCATTCCACCGCCCATTCCAGCGGCTCCGGCACCACCTGCGTCTTTGTCTTCATCTTCTGCGTCGGCAAGAACGGCTTCTGTGGTCAGCAACATTCCTGCTATAGAAGCAGCGTTTTCCAGTGCAATGCGTGTTACTTTAGTGGGGTCGATCACACCGGTTTTAAAGAAGTTTTCATATTTTTCCGAACGTGCGTTAAAGCCGAAATCATTTTTCTCTGATTTCACTTTTTGGGCAACCACGGATCCTTCCAGACCTGCATTTTCTACGATTTGACGCAGCGGCTCTTCCAGGGCCCGTCGGATAATTGCTATACCGGTTGTTTGATCAGCATTATTACCTTCCAGTCCTTTCAATGCTTCGATTGCGCGGATGTACGCAATTCCCCCGCCGGGGATAATACCTTCTTCTACGGCGGCACGCGTAGCATTCAGAGCATCATCAAAGCGGTCTTTTTTCTCTTTCATTTCAATCTCGCTGGCTGCACCGGCATAGATCACGGCTACTCCTCCTGCAAGCTTGGCAAGCCGCTCCTGCAACTTCTCTTTGTCATAATCGGAAGTGGAGTTTTCAATATGAGTTTTGATCTGGTTCACGCGGGCCCCGATGTCTTTGGTGTTTCCTTTTCCGCTGACGATCGTAGTATTATCTTTATCAATGGTAACCTTTTCTGCTTCACCAAGCATCTCTAATGTTGTTTCTTCCAGTTTGAATCCTTTCTCTTCGGAAACTACTGTTCCGCCTGTAAGGATGGCGATATCTTCCAGCATTTCTTTTCTTCTGTCGCCAAAACCGGGAGCTTTTACGGCAGCGATCTTCAGGGAACCACGAAGCTTGTTCACTACCAGGGTAGCCATGGCTTCACTTTCCACATCTTCGGCAATGATAAGCATGGGGCGCCCGGACTGTTGGACTTTTTCCAGGATCGGGACCAGGTCTTTCATTACAGAGATCTTTTTATCATAGATAAGGATCAGCGGATTTTCAAAGATCGTTTCCATTTTTTCGCTGTCAGTAACGAAATAAGGGGAAATATATCCGCGGTCAAACTGCATGCCTTCTACTACATCCACATATGTTTCGATCCCTTTCGCTTCTTCAATGGTGATAACTCCTTCTTTGGTCACTTTTTCCATTGCCTGGGCGATCAGGCTTCCGATAACTTTGTCGTCGTTGGCGGAAATCGTGGCAACCTGCTCTATTTTTTCATTGCTGTCGCCTACTTCTTCTGAAAGGTTCTTTATGTATTCCACCGTTTTTTTCACGGCCTGGTCGATGCCCCGCTTCAGGTCCATAGGATTGGCTCCGGAAGCTACATTTTTCAGGCCTGTTTGAATGATGGATTGTGCCAGTACGGTAGCTGTTGTCGTACCATCGCCGGCAGCATCATTGGTCTTGGAAGCTACTTCCTTAACCATTTGAGCTCCCATGTTCTCTACGTTGTTTTTTAGTTCAACCTCTTTCGCTACAGTAACACCATCTTTGGTGATGTTGGGAGAACCAAACGAACTCCCGATAACTACATTACGCCCCTTGGGCCCAAGTGTTACTTTTACAGCGTTACTAAGTGCATCAACACCCTTTTTCAGGGCATTCCGTGCTTCGATATCAAATAAAATGTCTTTAGCCATCTCTTATACGTTTTTTGATTTTTTACTTATTCTTTTTATGTCCATTATATAATGCCATAGATCTCATCTTCTTTTAAAATGAGATAATCCTCACCCTCAAAAGAGATCTCTGTCCCGGCATATTTGCCATAAACTACTTTATCACCTGGCTTTACAGTCATTTCATGTTCCTTGGTGCCTTTTCCTACTGCAATTACTTCGCCTTTTTGAGGTTTTTCTTTTGCCGTATCCGGAATAATAATTCCACCACTTGTTTTTTCGTCTGCAGCCATGGGCTTAACCAAAACCCTGTCATTTAACGGTTTAAACTTTATCTCTGCCATATTTTCAATGTTTTTATGATTATTGTTTACCTTTGTTCCTATACCACAATCTGTGCCAAAGCAATTTTAATAGAATAATGCGACAATATTGCACCCCCTCCTGTCTGCAGGTTTCTCATGATCTTTAATTATTGGCTTTCAAATTTTTATTATTCTACTGTTTTCAGCCGGGAATTGCTTTCCCGGAAGGATTTAGAAGGTCCTTTAACAAAAAAATGTCAGAACGGTAAAGACATCCTGACATTTTTTCCGAACCTGACGAATTGATCAATCGGTTTCTTCAGGTTCTGAGGATTGTTCCGGCATTTGCCGGGGTTGTTCTTCCATAACCTGGCCCTGGGGGATATTCGTTACACCCTCAGGGTTTTCATCAAAAAATTCTTTGGCTTCTGAAGTTGTCTTTTCCTGGGTTTGACTTCTTGGGATAACAAAAACAGAGGAAAGACTTAGTATCAAAAGGATAATTGCCAGTGTCCAGGTTGTTTTTTCCAAAAAGTTGGCTGTCCTTTTTACACCCATGATCTGATTCGATGAAGCGCTTCCGCCAAATGCTGATGATAGCCCTCCTCCTTTGGGGTTTTGGACTAAAACAACCAAAACAAGGATGATACAAGTAATGATCACTAAGGCTGAGACAATGATATAACCACCCATAACTATTTGTTTTTATGCTCTTTAATTTGAAGAGTCTGATTTATTACTCAGGTTTTCTATAAGGGATGCAAAGTAACGCTTTTTTTCCGGGAATTTCAAGCTTAATTTTTTATATACTTCCATGGCTTTTGTAATTTTCCCTTGCTGTTCATATATCCGGCCCAGCGTTTCTGATACAAAATCCGGATTGTCTTTGATGCTGTTGCTGGCTAATTTTTCTTCCTGCTCATAGTTTTTGTCTTTATCCAGTGTTATTTTTGGGGGATGATGTACAAATTTATTAATAAGTGTTGAGATATCGCTTTTATGATTGGCGGTTTCGGCATTTTGTTTTTCCCCGGGTTTTTGTGGTTCATCCTTTTTTCGGGGAAAGTCGTGCTCTTTTTCCCATTGCCTGAGATCATTCTGCATCTGGGCTTCTTTTTCTGCCTCCGTCAGGCCTTTCCCAATTCTTGCTGTTTCATCCCAGGGCTTATCCCTTGAGCCGGGATCCGGGCTTTTTGAGGGAGGAGCTTCCTGGCGTTGGTGGAGCCAGTTATAGGCATGTTCATGATTATGAATATATGCTGCTGAATGATGTAAGTTGTTCTTATACGCTGAATGCTCAGTGGTTTTTAAGTTTTTAAGTAACAGTAAATGCAAGGTAGCGCTGAAAGGATACTGACGTACCAGGCGTTGCAGGGTCTCTGTTTTTTCCGGGCTGGCCTGAGCCGGGTTCTTTATGTTTGAAATGATTTCGTGACTATCCATAAGCAGCAGGTTACCAATTTACTACAGATTCATTGAAGATGTCGTTAACCAGATATTCCACAATTTGTTCGATAAGCTGATCTTCCATAGTGGATAAGCTTTGGTTGCTGTCAAAGTCTTCATGCCTTGAGAAAGATTTTTCAAAGCTTAACTCTTCTTCTATGCGGTTGACAAATTTCACATTTATTTTTACCGTGAGCCGGTTCATGGCCGCCTGGTCATCGCCCTGTATCGCTACCGGCCGGGTCCCATATTCTACAATCTCCCCTTCAAAGTAGAGATCTCCGCCGGTTTCCTGTATTTGAAGGGAGGTTTGCGACTGGAACTTGTCTTTAAGCGCATCCGTTAACTCCTGGCTAAGGCTTGGGTTCACCTGAGGAGCATTGTTGTCAAAATACCGGATAGTAACAGATTCTGCTTCAGCCGGAATAGAGGCTCCCGTAAAACTGTAAACTCCACAGCCTATCAACAATACAGGGAGGCATAGCCATAGCATGAACGCATATGTTTTAAGCAATTTCATTAGTCGGTTATGTTATATTCTTTGATTTTTCGGTATAAGGTGCGCTCTGAAATTCCTAATTCTTTTGCCGCTTGCTTGCGCTTTCCGTTATGCTTTTCCAAAGCTTTCCTGATCAAGTCATGTTCCTGCTTCTGGATAGATAAAGACTCTTCAATGATCTCAGAATCTTCAATGTGGGGTTCTTTATCATCCTCGCCCTCTTTAAAATAATGGCCGGGGACATATGCATCATGCTGAATATCAGGAACATTTCGTTTTTGATGATCGTCTTTTTCGCTTTCATGGCCCTCATAGCGGGAATGCATTTCATAAAACCTTTTATCCCCGATACTTTCCCGTAGGTCTTCTTCTTTGTTGAGGTCAAAAACAACTTTTTTCAGATCCATAATATCTTTGCGCATATCAAACAGGATTTTATAAAGCAGCTCTCTTTCGGTGAGATGTTGGTTTTCCTGCTTTTCCTGCCTGAATAATACGGGCAGCGTATTGCTTCCGCCTTCGGGCAAATAATTATTTACTGTTTCGGCATCTATTTCTCTTTTTCGTTCAATAACGGCCAGTTGCTCGGTAATATTTTTTAGTTGCCTTACATTTCCCGGCCAGCGGTAGTTTTTCAGGGTTTCCCTGGCATCTTCTGTCAGCCGGAGTACCGGCATTCTGTACTTTTCAGCCAGATCAGCAGCAAATTTCCGGAACAGCAATATAACATCATCTTTTCGTTCACGCAAGGGAGGTACATATATAGGGACGGTGCTGAGCCTGTAAAACAGATCTTCCCGGAATTTCCCTTTGTTAATGGCTTCCTCCAGTTGAATATTGGAAGCAGCCACTACCCTGACATCGGTCTTAACAACTTTGGATGAGCCGACTTTAAAGAATTCTCCTAATTCCAGTACGCGTAAAAGCCTGACCTGCGTAGCTAAAGGCAGCTCAGAGACTTCGTCGAGGAAGATAGTCCCTCCGTGCACTTCTTCAAAATACCCTTTGCGTGCATCCGTGGCGCCGGTAAATGAACCTTTTTCATGCCCGAATAACTCCGAGTCTATAGTGCCTTCCGGAATGGCCCCGCAGTTTACCGCAATAAAAGGACCGTGCTTACGGGAACTGTACTGGTGTATGATCTTTGGGAATACTTCCTTGCCTACACCACTCTCTCCGCTGATCAACACAGATATATCCGTAGGTGCAACTTGCAAAGCCTTGTCGATCGAACGGTTCAGCAGATCCGAATTCCCAATAATTCCAAATCGTTGTTTTACTGATTGTATGTTCATAGGTATAATATCATATTGATCCGTATGGGCCTGCCATTTATTGCTGTTTGCATGATGGCCCTGTTTGTAGTTCGTTCGTGTTAGCCCTCTGTTAAGGAGCGCCAAATAGAGGCATCTTTTTGTTTATTGACTGCAAATGTAAGCAATAATTTTTGAGGGTGAACAGCAGAGGTAAAAATTTATGACAAAATGACAGCAAAATAAGATGCCCTTACATGCTATATATACTAATCCTCAAATCGTATACCAAAAGGCTTAATAGTATCGGAATTTTTGAAGGGGAATAGAAAGGATCCCTTCAGGCCGGCCGTTTTGTTGTTGGAATGCCAGGACGCTGCTGAAGGAACAGATACGTTTTCTTTATGGCTTCTGTAGGGAAAACAATCAAAAATATATAAAAACGTCGATTCCAGGGTTTTGATAGCCGTTTTTGCCTCGCGGATCCTTCAAATATGCTTCCCCACTTAGGAGATATGCGAAAGAAACTGCCTAAATCCTGTTCACAGCCCCTTCAGAGCTGTTCCTCTACCTGTTATTTATCGGAACATGCCTGCTTTAATGCCAAAAACAAAGGTACGCGGGGCCAACGGCCCATAAATGTAACCGGCATCCCGGTTTATGCCCGCGTCAAAATCCGACTGATAACTGTTCAGGATATTTTTAACCCCCGTAAATAATTCTACGCTGAATTTTTTCTCCAGATGCAAATGATAACTTACCCTGGCATCAAGATTAAAAAACAGGGGAGTTTCTACCAGCCTGGTATATTCATTTTCCGGATTGACTAAATGAGGGGTTAGCATCCTTCCGGTATATGTTCCGTTCATAGAAAATGTCCAGTCGTGCCCCGGGCTATACCGGACATTCAAAAATCCGTAAGTATCCGGTGAGCGCAACATGTTTTTTGTTGACACCACGGAATCTCCGGTTCCGCTTTCCGGTTCCCACAGCACTTCTTTTTCATTATAAACACTTTGTTGCCAGGTAAAACCCGACTCAATAAGCAGGTTTTTCAGAGGCACATAATTTATTTCCAGATTAAGGCCACCTACCGTCGCCCCACTCCCGTTTGTCCGGAACATAATTACCGTTTCCCCGGTTTGATCTTCCATAATTTCCGATACAAAGGCATTCTGTAGATCAGTATAAAAACTTTCGGCCAGGGCATAAAAATCGGAATTTTTGATCTTGCCGGTATAATCAACAGATGCAGTATAACTTCCGGATGTTTCTGCTTTCAGCTTTTCATCCACACGCGTGATAACCCGCCTGGCTCCGGCCACTTCGATATGCAAGTCTTCACTGAAGATCTGCGGCGGGCGGAAACCCGTTGCATAGCCGGCACGCAACTGCCAGTTATCGTTTATATCATGTAACAAATTGATCCGCGGACTATAAATGCTGTTATCCATATTGGTATGCTGATCAAAACGCATTCCTAACTGCAGGGTGACCAGCCGTAAGTCCCAGACATTCTGCAGATAAACCCCCAGGTTTTGAATTTGCTGGTCGGCGACAACTACGTTCGGTTGCCCCAGTTTCTTATCAAACAGATCCTGCTGTTTCCATTCCACACCGGCCGTTAGCATAGAAGGGATCAGTATATCCCCCTTGTAATTTCCGCCATATTGCACCCCGGCTAAAGAGATCAGCTCGGAAGTAGCTCCATAGGCATCCGGGTCTTGCTCAGCACCGTAATATGTGTCGCGGCTTAACTGTTGTGCTGAAGTATATAGGCTGAATTTATGCTTCTGGTCAGAGGTGAACGTTTCAAACGATACTCCGCCTCCCAGCATGTTTGTTGCAGCTTGCTCTGTGATATCCGCGTGATGTGGCAACTGATCAAACTTATTGCCACCGCGGCGAAATTCATTCAGGTTGTACATGTCTGCACTGATTTTGGAATTCTTCCAGGGACGATAAAAGGCATTTAACCCAAACGAACGACTTTCCATTAATCCGATTTCCGAAAAGCTATCTTTTGTTTCTTTCTTGCCGTCGCCATCCGCATCCCAGAGTTCATCCGGATTGGCATTATAAGGTTCACGGTCTTTGAGCAGACCAAAAAGAAACAATCCGCTCTTCCCATCCTCACTGACAAGGGAAGCGTTGGCATTAAAAACCCGGTCAGGAGTATCCCCGTCAATCAAACCTTGCTGGAATCCTGCATGCCAACTGTTTTCATAGGGTTCGGAGGTAATAATATTAATCGTTCCGGCAATAGCGTTTCCGCCATATAGCGCCGAACCCCCGCCACGAACAACTTCTACCCTTTCAATCATCGATGCCGGGATTTGTTCAAGCCCGTAAACTCCCGCTAAAGCACTAAATACAGGCCGGCTGTTGATCAGAATTTGTGTATACGGCCCTTGTAGACCATTCATGCGAAGCTGCGTAAAACCACAATTCTGGCAGTTGTTCTCCAAACGCAAGCCCGGGGTGAAATGTAATCCCTCCGCAAGGCTTACGGACTGTGTAGTTTCAAATAAACTATGATCCATCGTATTGACGATCACAGGTGAATCATAACGGCTGGTTTCGTGACGGTTGGCTGAAACAACAACAGCATCCATATTGATCAAATCCGGCTCTATTGTCAGATTGACTTCCCGGGTCGTGCCGGCTTCTATTTCTACCGCCTTTTCTGAATCTTTATAACCAATGCCCTTGATAACTAACGTATAAGAACCTGCCTCCAGATTATGGAAAATAAAATTTCCTTCTTCATCTGTTGTTGTTCCCTGGCTTGTCCCTTTAACTAAAACGTTGACATACGGCGCTTTGGCATTATCTGACTTTACTTTTCCCTTTATTCTACCCGTATTATTTTGGGCTGAAATGTTTAATGCTCCAAGCAAAACCATCAACCCAATTATTATTGTCTTCATCTGTTTAATTTTTTTTCAATTTGTCACATAGTGACTTATAGCTTTCTTGTTTTATCATGATATCGTTGTAGATGACATTTGTAGGTATCTGCGGTAGCACAACATTATGCTTTGATTTACCCAAAGCTCATTTGTTCATGGCTTTTGGAAACAGTTATGTTTCCCGGAAGCCCGGCATAAGTAGTATATAAATGTCCCTTTGGCCGGTCGTTAACCCGCATTTAATCATCGTATTGTGGAGGGTTTCTTATATATATTGTTTTTGATATCCCCTCCAATACTTGTTTATAAATAAAAAGGGGGAGCACGGGGGTCAGCATATCTGACCTTAAGCCGGTTGAAAAGATGAGTAAGAAACCGGCCAAACTTGTGTAGATGACGCGTAAGAATAAATCCGTGAAAGATAAAAATAAATCCGAAAAAGAATGCACCTCCTGCTATCATGGCTATAATGCTTAAATCTAAAGCATTATGGTGATGCCCGGAGATGGGATTTGTTTCAGAAGATGTTTCGGATTTATCATAAGGATGGTAATGATAAATGACTTCCCCATTGGCCAACTGATGAAAATGTCCATTGGCGAAGCGGTTGTGAATCAGCAATGCCATTAAGGGGATCATGATCAATCCCACAATATTGCTGCTATTTCTCATCCTTTTTAACATCGCTGCAAAAATAGACAAATGTTGCGTTTTGCCCAATTTTTATTATGCGATACGGAAAAATTTTATTTAGTCACTGTCCATAAAATCCCATTTATTGCGTTATGCTTGCCCGAAAATTGCTCATTTACCTGAGTAAACTGCGCATTTTCGGGCTGCGCAAGCCTTGTAAATGGAACCTTCTGAACAGA
>JAWOBQ010000224.1:0-19178 GCA_046484255.1 Bacteroidales bacterium
GTGCCGCATACTCATCGTGATCGTAACCCGGCAATTCCGTCGCGTCGTTTCGAGCAAAGCGCAATGCCCGATACGCAAAAATCCATTCGCTGTCAATTAGGTGCCTCAACAACTGAGCTATGCTCCATTTCCCCTGCGCATAGGTGTAGCTTGAGGGCAACAGACTTATCTGCGGCCACAACAACTCCATTGCCCGCTGGGATTCCTCCAGCGCCGTCACCACATCTACAGATCCTACACGTTCAATATAATTGTGATTAAAACCAAGCTTGTTGATCTTGGCATATACACTGAGCGAAGAAATAAGGCCAATATTGGGCCCTTCCGGTGTTTCGATAGTACAGAGTCGTCCATAATGGGTATAGTGTACGTCCCTCACCTCAAACCCGGCTCTTTCCCGTGTTAAACCACCCGGCCCGAGGGCAGAGATTCGGCGTTTATGCGTAACCTCACTCAAGGGGTTGGTTTGGTCCATAAACTGCGACAACTGGTTTGTACCAAAGAAAGAATTGATCACCGATGATAGCGCCTTGGCGTTGATCAGGTCTGTCGGGGTGAACACTTCGTTGTCGCGGACGTTCATTCTTTCCCGTATGGTTCTCGACATGCGGGAAAGGCCCATCCCAAACTGATTATATAATTGCTCCCCGACCGTGCGTACGCGGCGGTTGCTCAAGTGGTCAATATCATCTACCTCTGTTTTTTCGTTGATGAGTTTTATCAGATGCCGGATGATATTGGTAATATCTTCGTTGGTAAGGATACGTGTATCCAGGGGGATGGTTAGGTCAAGCTTTTTGTTGATCTTGTAACGTCCTACTTCCCCCAGGTCGTAGCGCTTATCACTGAAGAACAGGTTTTGTATGATACTTCTTGCGGTTTCTTCATCCGGCGGTTCAGCACTGCGCAACTGCCGGTATATAAATTCTACGGCTTCTTTTTCCGAGTTGGCGGTATCCTTTTGCAGCGTAGAAAAAATAATATCATAATCGTTACTGTCGGCTCCTTCTTTATGCAAGAGTATTGTTTTTACTCCGGCATCTACGATCATATCGATATGATGGTTCTCCAGTTTGGTTTCGCGGTCAATAATCACTTCAGTCCGTTCGATGGAAACCACCTCGCCGGTATCTTCATCGACAAAGTCTTCGATCCATGATCGTAATACGGTGGCCGCCAGTTTTCTTCCCAGTACTTTTTTCAGGCCGGTTTTCGTCACTTTCACTTCGTCAGCCAGGTCGAAGATCTGCAAAATGTCTTTATCGGTTTCGTATCCGATAGCTCTCAGCAGTGTGGTTACCGGGAGTTTCTTTTTCCGGTCGATATAAGCATACATCACATTGTTGATGTCTGTGGCAAATTCGATCCAGGATCCTTTGAACGGGATGATCCGTGCTGAATAAAGTTGGGTTCCGTTTGCATGCCTGCTGGTACCGAAGAATACGCCTGGAGATCGGTGTAGCTGAGAGACGATCACCCTTTCTGCCCCGTTTATGATAAATGATCCGCTGGGGGTCATATAAGGGATCAACCCAAGGTACACATCCTGTATGATGGTTTCAAAGTCTTCGTGTTCCGGGTCGGTACAGTATAGTTTCAATTTCGCTTTTAACGGGACACTATAGGTTAGCCCGCGTGCCAGGCATTCCTCTATGGCATAGCGGGGTGGGTCAATAAAATAGTCCAAAAATTCCAGCACGAAATTGTTCCGTGCATCTGTGATCGGGAAGTTTTCGGAGAATACTTTGTACAGACCTTCGTTTTCACGCTCTTCAGGGGATGTTTCCAGTTGGAAGAAATCCTGAAAAGATTTTAGTTGAATGTCGAGAAAATCAGGATATTCCGCAGGTATGCGGGATAATGCAAAGTTGATACGTTGATTCTTATTTAAAGCCAAGGCCAAAAAATTTTAAAGGTTACCGAAGAAAATTAAAGAACGAAAATATATATAAACGCAATTAGACCTCCCCCCGCTGTATTGCAGGGGAGGTCTAAGAGACAGAGGTTAGCGGTATTTACTTGATTTCAATTTCTGCACCGGCTTCTTCGAGTTGATTTTTCAATCCTTCAGCCTCATCTTTACTTACCGCTTCTTTAATGGGTTTCGGTGCTGAGTCAACAAGTTCTTTCGCTTCTTTCAGCCCCAGGCTGGTAAGTTCTTTAACGAGTTTGACGACACCAAGTTTTTTCGCTCCTGCTGAATTCAATATTACGTCGAATTCGGTTTGTTGTTCTTCTTCAGCGGCTTCCTGGCCTTCGCCACCGCTTGCTACTGCTACGGGAGCCGCTGCTGCAGGTTCAATTCCATGTTCTTCTTTCAGAATTTCAGCTAATTCATTTACCTCTTTTACGCTCAGGTTAACTAACTGTTCTGCAAATTCTTTTAAATCTGCCATTTTATTATTGTTTTAGAATGTTATACAATACGTTAATTTATTTTACGCTGATTTTTCAGACAATGTGTTAAGGATGCCGGCAATTTTCTGCCCTCCGGAAGCCTGCAGGCCAGAAATAACATTTTTGGCCGGGGATTGAAGCAAGGCGATAATGTCGGCAATAAGCTCTTCTCTGGATTTTATATTGATCAGAGCATCCAGCTTATCGTCGCCGAGATATACCGTTTCTTCAATAAAGGCTGCTTTTACCAGGGGCTTATCTTTGCCTTTTCTAAAGCTTTTGATAAGCTTGGCCGGAGCATTGCCGGTATCACTAAACATTACTGAAGTAGGGCCTTCAAGAACAGAAAAGAGCGATTCATCTGTTTTTTCTGCTCTTTCCAGGGCTTTCTGCAGTAATGTGTTTTTTACTACTCTCAGGGTAATATCTTTACCGAAGCATTGGCGCCGCAACTGGTTGGTAGTCGCCACATCCATACCTGAGATATCGGTCAGGTAGAAAACAGGGTTTTCCTTAAGTTGCTTTGTCAATTCTTCGATCAAGCGGGTTTTTTCTTCTTTTCTCATAATTCAATCACCTCTCTTTGTGCGTATCTTTATATGGCTTAGATTGACTTTGGATTGATTTTTATGGATGGGCTCATTGTGCTTGACATATACACGCTAAGCAAATACGTTCCTTTTGAAGCCACCGGTTTCATTTTGATCACTGTAGTTAACAGTTCCCTGGCATTTTCATAAATTTGCTGGGGTTCAAACTGAATTTTTCCAATGGAAGCATTAATGATCCCGTATTTATCCACTTTAAAGTCGATTTTACCGGCCTTGGCCTCTTTTACTGCTGCTGCGATGTCCATCGTAACAGTCCCGGTTTTTGGATTGGGCATAAGCCCCCTGGGGCCAAGAACTTTTCCTAACCGACCAATCTTTGGCATAACGCTGGGCATGGTAATGATCACATCCATATCCAGCCAGCCTTCCTTGATCTTGTCAATATACTCATCAAGCCCTACAAAGTCTGCACCTGCAGCTTTAGCTTCTTCCTCCTTTTCGGGGGTGCATAAAACCAATACTTTAACATCCTTACCTGTTCCATGCGGAAGGGTAACGGAGCCGCGAACCATTTGATTTGCCTTCCGGGGGTCGACCCCTAAACGGATATTCAAATCTACGGAAGCATTAAAGTTGGCCCCGGAAATATCCTTAACCAATGTGCATGCCTCTTTTAATGGATACGCTGCGGTTTTGTCGTATTTGGCTAAAGCTTCTTTATGTTTCTTTGCTACTTTTGACATTCTTGATACGTATTATTCTGTTTAATTATAAGGTATATTGGTGCCCTGCGCATGTTCGGAGCCTGCTTAAAAGGGGTTTTTCCCTTTGATAAGCAAACCCATACTACGCGCTGTGCCGGCCACCATTTTCATTGCAGATTCTGTGGTAAAGGCATTTAAATCCGACATTTTCGCTTCAGCAATCTCCTGTACCTGTTGCCAGGTTACACTCCCTACTTTTTGACGGTTTGGTTCGGCAGCGCCTTTTTCAGTTTTTGCAGCTTCTTTAAGCTGTATGGCAACCGGGGGTTGCTTGACAATAAACTTAAATGACTTATCCTTATAAACCGTAATAATTACAGGCAGAACTTTTCCGGATTGCTCTTGCGTACGTGCATTGAATTGCTTGCAAAATTCCATAATATTCAAGCCTTTGGCACCCAATGCGGGCCCAACAGGCGGAGATGGATTTGCAGCCCCTCCTTTTATCTGCAGTTTGATAATACCGTCAACTTCTTTTCCCATTTTTTATTCTCCTGATAAATTTGATTTATGAATGGGTGCAGTGAAAAACTTATTCTTTTTCAACCTGCGTGAACCCAAGTTCCAATGGCGTTTTACGTCCAAAGATCTTAACCATGACTTTTAACTTCTTTTTCTCTTCGTTAACACCTTCAATCGTACCGGTAAAACTGTTAAATGGGCCGTCAATGACCTTAACCGTTTCTCCAACCAAAAAGGGAACATTGAGTTGCTCCTCACTATCCGACAGTTCATCAACTTTTCCGAGTATCCGGTTGACTTCATGCTGACGCAGGGGGATTGGTTTTCCTCCTTTGGAAGCACCCAGAAAACCGATAACACCCGGGATTTCACGGATATAATGTGCTATCTCACCAACAAGATCCGCTTCAATCAGTACGTAACCCGGAAAATAATTCCGCTCTTTACTGATCTTTTTTCCATTTCTTACCTGGTAAACTTTTTCAGTTGGAATGAGCACCTGTGCAATGTAGTCTTGAAGGTTTAAGCGTTTGATCTCACTTTCAATATGCTTTTTTACCTTCTTTTCACTACCGCTTAGGGCCCGGACGACATACCATTTCTTTTCTTGTTGCTCTGACATACTTTATACCTTCTGCCGGTGTTTAAATATTAATAAAAAGGGAGTTAACCAAATAAATTATAAAACTGCTCCAGAATGTTCCGGAATGTAATATCCATCAAAAACACGATTAGTGCAATTATAAGGGAAGCAATGGATACCACAATAGCGCTGTTTTGCAATTCATTCCATGTAGGCCACGATACTTTGTTCATTAATTCGTCGTAGCTTTCTTTGACATAGGTTTTTAATTTTCCCATTGTATTAATATTTAGCACGGGTGGTAAGACTCGAACTCACAGCCTGCGGTTTTGGAGACCGCTGCTCTACCAATTGAGCTACACCCGTTTTTATGGTAAAAAAAGCTTTCCGGTTTTTCCGCATGCAAAACCGGAAAGCTTGATAGTTTTACTTATGCGTCAAGGATCTCGGTTACCTGTCCGGCACCTACTGTCCGGCCTCCTTCACGTATGGCAAAACGCAATCCTTTATCCATGGCTATATCGGAGATCAACTCCACGGTGATGGTGAGGTTATCACCAGGCATAACCATTTCTACGCCATCGGGGAGTTTGATCTCTCCGGTAACATCCGTGGTTCTGAAATAGAACTGCGGGCGGTAGTTATTATGAAATGGCGTATGACGTCCGCCTTCTTCTTTTTTGAGAATATAAACTTCTCCTTTAAATTTATTGTGGGGTTTGACAGATCCCGGTGCGCAAATAACCATTCCGCGGGTAATCTGTTTTTTATCAATGCCACGCAATAATAAGCCTACATTATCTCCGGCTTCTCCGGTATCCAGGATTTTGCGGAACATTTCCACACCAGTGATGGTTGATTTCATTTTTTCTGCACCCATCCCGATAATCTCCACGGGGTTGCCGGTATTGATAACGCCTGTTTCGATACGGCCGGTAGCTACAGTACCACGTCCTGTGATAGAGAAAACATCTTCCACAGGCATCAAAAATGGCTTTTCTTTATCCCGTTTCGGTAAGGGGATCCATGTATCGCACGCTTCCATCAGTTCCATAACTTTCTCCACCCATTTTTCTTCTTCATTTAACGCACCCAGTGCGGACCCCTGGATAATGGGTGTTTCATCACCATTAAATTCGTAAAAGTCGAGCAACTCCCGAATCTCCATTTCCACGAGTTCCAAAAGCTCTTCGTCATCTACCATGTCCACTTTGTTCATGAATACCACGATTCTTGGTACACCAACCTGGCGAGCCAGCAACAAGTGCTCACGCGTTTGTGGCATAGGACCATCGGTAGCCGCTACAACCAGGATCGCCCCGTCCATTTGCGCCGCTCCGGTAACCATGTTCTTTACATAGTCGGCGTGCCCGGGGCAGTCAACATGCGCATAGTGGCGGTTTGCTGTTTGATATTCTACATGAGCGGTATTGATCGTTATACCACGTTCCTTTTCTTCCGGAGCATTATCGATGGAATCGAATGTTTTGATTTCCGAAAGCCCTTTTTTTGAAAGGTTTAATGTAATTGCAGCAGTCAAAGTAGTCTTACCGTGGTCAACATGACCAATTGTACCTATGTTTAGGTGCTCTTTTGACCGGTCAAATTTTTCTTTAGCCATAACACTTTATGTATTTGGTTGGTTTTTAATTTATGTTTCTCGCCGAGCCGATGACGAGAATTGAACTCGTGACCTCTTCCTTACCAAGGAAACGCTCTACCCCTGAGCTACATCGGCATATAGTTGTTTCGGAAAGAGGCATCATTGCTTTCCTGTAATCCAAAAAATGAGATAAACGCTTTGCTTATCCCGGATTGACAAACACTTTTCAATCCTTGAGCGGGAGACGGGACTTGAACCCGCCACCTACAGCTTGGAAGGCTGTCGCTCTACCAGATGAGCTACTCCCGCAATCAACTATTTGGTGGGGGGAGGAGGATTCGAACCTCCGAAGGCATACGCCAGCAGATTTACAGTCTGCCCCAGTTGGGCGCTTTGGTATCCCCCCCCTTTTTGAGTGAATGCAATCGTTTTAAGAACTCTGTTTAAGAGCCGATGGACGGATTCGAACCGCCGACCGGCTGATTACAAATCAGCTGCTCTGGCCATCTGAGCTACATCGGCTTTTGCTTTGCCCTTTTAATAAGGAATACATATTCGCCTATATATAAAATGCAGACCCTGTTTAAGGGTCTGCAAATGTATGAAGCTTTATCTTAACTACCAAACAATTTTGAAAAAAAAATGACATTTTTTTTAAATGATTGAAAATCACTTTTTCATAATTTTTTCCTTATACTTTACAAGTTGCCGGCGAAGGGCCGATACTGCCTGGTCTGTTGATTCTTCAAATGTGGAGGATTGTTTTTTGGCAAACAGATCGTCGCCGGGAACTTTTACCATGATCTCTGCGGTTTTGTTTTCCTTGCCGTTTCCATTTTCCATCTTTAGTATAACTTCTGCACTTAAAATGCCGTCAAAATACTGCTCCAGCTTGTTTACCTTTTCCGTGATAAAATCTTCCAACTTGCTGTCCGAACGGAAATGAACCGAATTAATGTGTACTTTCATAAATTAACCTCCTGTTTATTTGCCCCTGGGATGGGCTTGTTCATATATCTTTTTTAATTGATCTATGGAACTATGGGTATATATCTGCGTGGCCGAAAGATTCGCATGCCCCAAAAGTTCCTTTATTGCATTCAGGTCTGCCCCATGACTTAATAAATGGGTGGCGAATGTGTGCCGTAAGACATGTGGGCTCTTTTTTTCAACGGTGGTAACTTGTGTTAAATAATCTTTCACTATAGTATAAATCAATTTCGGGTAGGTTTTGTTCGCTCGTGATGATAAAAATAACCATTCTTTTGTTGGCTTTTCTTTTTCAGATAGAAACTCTTTCCGGTAATCAAGATATACGGAAAGGATCTCCGATAACACCGGATTAACGGGGATAAGACGCTCTTTATTTCCTTTGCCCAAAACCTTTATCACGTTTTCTTTAGTGTTTACGTGCTGTAACTTTAAATTTACCAGCTCAGAAACTCGTATCCCTGTGCCGTATAAAACATTTAACAGGGTGTAATCCCGAACCCCATAAAAGGTGTTCGCAAATTCAACACCGGTAAAAAGGGATTCCATCTCTCGTTCATGAATGAATACAGGTAAACGTTTGGGGAGCTTTACCGGCTGAAGCCTGGCTGTAGGGTTTGTTGCAATATGACGGTTTTGGAAACAATATGCAAAAAATGATTTTAAACTTGAGATCTTTCGACTTACTGTAGAGGCCTTCAGCCCTTTAGACAATAATTCGCTGAGCCAGCTGCGGATATAAACATGGGTATGAGAATCCAGCGAAGTCAAGCCGTAAGTGGCTTCAATAAAAGTAAAATATTCATGTAGATCCGCCTGGTAAGCCGTGACTGTATGCGATGAATAGCGTCGTTGACGGCTGAGGTATTCAATGAATTCTGCTATACGTTGATTTATCATAATGAAAAAAGGAAGAAAACCGAAACAAATTTCCAATGCACTAAAATAAGCTTTTTGAAAAATTTTGTCAAGTTTTCTTCCCCCTGATTAAAAAAAAGAATGCTTTAGAGGCCTTCTTCTTTGTCTCTTAATTGCTGAATGTATTCCGCTTTCAGCAATTCTTGCCTGCGTTTTACAGAAGGTTTGGCGTATTGCTGACGTTCTCTTACCTCTTTCATTATACCGGTTTTTTCAAACTTGCGCTTTAATTTCTTCAGCGCCCGGTCAATGTTTTCACCTTCTTTTACAGGAACAATAATCATGGTAAATTACCACCTTTCTTTAAATTAGTCTGTTAATAAAAAAAATATGAAACTTTTTTCCGTTGCAAATGTATAAATTATTATCTTTATACAAAAGATTTTATACTTTTTTTGTGCATTTTTTTTTCGTACATTTGTTTTTGTACATTTATTTTCGTACATTTGCTTTAGTATTTTGATTTATCTTTAAAAAAATAATTTTAGCTCATAAATTGGATCGTTCATTATTATTCGTAGCCGGTTTATGATCTGATTAAAAAGTCAACTTTATGAAAAAATTATTTACATTTACATTAATCATGCTGTTAAGTATTGGTTTTGTGTCTAAAGGCACTTATGCTCAAAAAATATCTCCGAAATGGGAGGTAGGTGTTCATGGTGGTCCTACTTTGTTTTGGGGTGATCTGAGTGTTACAGAAGATGAAGGAGATTATCTGGCAAAACTGTCGGATGAAAACCAATGGTCTTTTGGTTTGAATGCCGGTTACCGGCTTATGCCTTTTGCATTGCTGGCAGCCGATTTTTCATACGGGCAACTGCAAGGTTTCAGGGATACTTATGCGGAAGGCAATATGTTAAATCAGTCGTTTGAAACAGAATATTTTGATTATTCCCTGACGATGCGTTTAAACCTAAATGATTTGCTTGCCGGTTACAGTAATAACAGGTTTTTTTCCGTTTATCTTCTGGCCGGTTACGGGCAGATCCATTACCGTTCGGTTACGCATCAGTTGACGACCGGGGCGTATATTCAGTCGGTAGGCTATGAGGATCAGGGTAGCACAAAGGCTGATATGGCTACTGCCTGGCGCATCCCGTTGGGAGGAGGGTTGCAGTTTAGCCTGAATGATCATTTTAATCTGCGCCTTGAAACCTATGCTAACCGTGTAAATGTTGATGATCTGGATGCTACGGCAGGGGGCTCTACAGATGTTAATGATATATATTCATATACTTCCCTGGCGGTTGTATATAAATTTAATATGAAGCGTAAAACGTTTGAGCCGGTCGAAGAAGAGCCTGAGCCTGAGCCTGTAATTGACGATGAGCCGGTTCAGGTGAACCTGATACCGGATTTTCCGGCGGAAGTAGAACCTGAATCTGAGGAAACACTTGTTTACCGAATTGAAAAAGAAGATCTTGGCGGGCCGGCCCGGTTTGAGTTAACCCTCCCGGAAGGGATTGAAGCTGTTTCTGCCCGGGCCAGCGGCGCGGAGTTTTCGTTTAAAGATCAGCAGCTGGTTTTAGCATGGGATAGCTTGCCCGGAACAGAGCGCGTTACCGTCAGGGCTCAGCTTCAGATCGACACTATCGCTTCGGGAAACTATACCATGGCCGGAGAATTTCAGTATCAAGAAGAAGGGGAAGATAAAAAACGTGTGATCAGCCGGGGGTTTAGAGTGCCTTCCAAGCCGGAGCCGGTCGCCGCCGAACCGGAACCGGAACCGGAAGAAGAACCGGAACCGGAAGATGATAAACCGGAGATCGTTTACAGAGTGCAGGTGCGGGCTATTTATAACGGGAAACAATCAACAGGCAAAGTAAAAAATACCTATAGCCTGGAAGAGGCTGTTTATGAACATTTCCATAAAGGGTATAGTAAGTATTCAGCCGGAGACTTTAAAACCTACAGAAAAGCGAATGAATATAAAAGGGAATTGCGCAATGGAAAAGTTCCTGATGCATTTGTAGTTGCCTTTGCTGATGAAGAACGGCTAAATTCCCTTGAAGATGTGGAAAAAGTGTTGGAATCTTATCAGGAAGAGGTAGGAGCAGAGTTGACAGAAACAGAAAAGGAACCCGAAGCCGGTACGTATTATAAAGTGCAAGTAGCTGCTATCTCTGCGAATAAGGAGCGTGTTCCTGCGTCTGTGTTTGCCGGGAAATTTGACATTGAGGATCAAAATATCGAGATAGAGCAATCCAATGGCTGGTACCGCTATACGATCGGAAAGTATAAAAACCGGGCTGAGGCTGAAAGAAAACTCGGGGAAATAAAAGCAAATGTTCCGGATGCCTTTATTGCCAAATATGTGGATGGAACACGGATGTAAGAAGGAAATTTAACGTTTTATTTTTATGCTAAGAGCCTTGAGTCCGGTCTAAAAACACTAAATTTATCACAGCCGCTAAAAATCAGCTTTACCCCATCCCTAAAGGTTGGCTGATTTTCAGCGGCTTCACCATTTAGGGTTTGGGGCAAAAAGCCGCTGAAAATCAAATGTGACCTTTTTAGACTGGACTCATCCTTACAAACAGAGGCAAAAAATCTGTATCCCTTTTTTTGCGGTCTCTGCGTGAATCTCTATTCGTAAAACTTTGTATTACCCACCCTAAAGGTTTTCCGTAAAGGATGCAAAGGTTTCCCATAAAAGACGCAAAGGTTTCCCGCAAAGGATGCAAAGGTTTCCCGCACAGGGTCTTATCCCTTTTCTTTGCGGTTTCTGGGGAATCCTGTTTTTAAAGCGTTTCTTTAATAAATTCGGATATCTTGTTAAAAAGGTGCAGACGCGTATATCCTCCATATATTCCATGATTTTTATTGGGGTACAGCATCATTTCAAAATCGATATTCTGGCGCACCATTTTTTTAACCATCATCATGGTATTTTGTGGGTGGACATTGTCATCGGCATTACCGTGTATAATAAAAAGATCGTCTTTTAATTTCGCCACATGGCTCAGGGGAGAATTGCTGTCATAATTTTCGCCGTTTTCCTGTGGAGTGCGCATAAAGCGCTCAGTATAAATATTGTCATAAAACCTCCAGTTCGTTACCGGGGCTACGGATACTCCGCTGGAGAAATAGTCAGCTCCTTTAGTCATGGCCAGTAATGACATATACCCTCCATAGCTCCATCCGAATATACCGATCCTGCTGCTGTCGATATAGGGTTTAGCGCCAAAATGTTTTGCCGCATTGATCTGGTCGATAATTTCCAGTTTCCCCAGTTCCAAATAAGTGGATTTTTTGAATTCCTGTCCGCGGTACCCTGTGCCACGGTTATCGACACAGGCAATAATATAGCCTTGTTGAGCCATATACTCAAACCAAATATAATTATGGCCTCCCCAGCTATTAGAAACCTCTTGAGAGCCAGGTCCTCCGTATACATGCATCAACAGGGGGTATTGTTTGTTCTCTTCAAAATCCGGAGGTTTTATTATAAAGCCGTTCAATATAATATCATCTTCTGTAGGAACATCTATAAATTCCATCCCGGAAAATCCATACTCTTCCATACGCTCAACGATGCTTTTATTATCATGAAACACTTCCACCTGTTTGCCGTTTTCTTTGTAAATCGCATATACCGGCGGTTGCTTCGAGCTGCTCCAGCTATCCAGAAAATAGGAAAAATCCCCTGAAAAGTCAACGCTGTGAGTGCCATTTTTTTTCGTGATACGTTTTTTATCTTTACCGTTGAGCCTGATCTTATATAGATTTCGTTCCATAGGGCTGGTTTGGGTGGAGATATAATATATCCAGCCTGTTTGACGGTTAATCCCTTTTACATCCGTGATGACCCATTCCCCGTTGGTTAGCTGTTTTTCACTGCCTTCTTCATCGATATGGTACAGGTGGTTATAGCCATCTTTTTCGCTGGTAAAAATAAAGCTGTTGTCTTGCAGGAAAGTCCAGTGATCATCAATATCAATATAATACGGGTTCGTTTCATTATAAACTACGCGGGAGCTCCCCTTCCGGGCATCGGCATAAAGAATGTCCAGATTGTTTTGCAAGCGGTTTAAGCGTTGAATCGCCAAAAGGGGATCTGTTTTAGTCCACTTGATGCGGGGAATGTATTGGTCTGTTTCACTGCCTGTATCCATGGTTTTGGACGAGCGGTTTTTCAGATCGAAAACGTGAATGCTAACGATGGAATTATCCTCGCCTGCTTTGGGGTATTTAAAGGTATGTTGCCTGGGGTACAGGTCATCTTCATAAAGGATCATTTGAAATTCTTTCACATCGCTTTCATCAAAACGGTAGTATGCCAGGTAGTTGCCTTCTTCTGACCAGTGGAAGCCTTTGGTGAACTTGAACTCCTCTTCATATACCCAGTCGCAAGTACCATTAATGATCTTGTTTTTTTCCCCGTCTGTGGTTACTGCGATCTCTTCCCCATTTTCCCAATTAACAATATACACATTATTATTGCGAACGAAAGCTAAATGGTTACCGTCGGGGGAAAATTCTGCCAAACGTTGTTTGCCTTTGCTATGATCGCTAAGGGGGGTAAGCGTTTCTTCTTCCCTGTCCCAGATATAAAAATAGGCTTTAGAAGAATAGCGGTAAATGCTTTCCTTTTCCGTTTCAATCAATATTTTTGATTCATCGGCATTAAACGAATAATCATCAATTTTAAGTGCTTTTCCCTCATTGTGTTCTTCCAAATCTTCCTGATCAAGTAAAACTACGGGTTCTGTTTTTTCTGCATAGGCATAGCGGTTTATTTTGCCGTTTTCCAGTACACAATAATGATCACCATCTTTCATGGGGTTCATAGACTGCACTCTGTCGGGCAGGAATTTGGCACTGGCCCAGACATCGGAAAGTTTTAATTCTTTGGTTTCCTGGCTGTGGCTTGTCAGTGAAAAAGCGATGACAAACCCCAGGATAAGCATAATATTACTTTGCTTTATCATGGTAATGGATTTAAAATTGGCTTCAAAAGTAACGAAAAAAGAAAAAAGAAGCTTAAGATTGGTAAACTGCGAAAAGATTAAGGATAATAAAACCGCATGTTTCCGGGGCCAATTCCTGCACGGGCACTGTCTGAGAGCTTGTTTCCTGTCCCTTTACAGCGGATAATCCATCCTTTTTGCTGGAAATCCAACGCATTGGAGAAGTATAGATCGTTATGCTCCGGGTCTATAGCCAGGGAGTTGATATTTCTGCCTTTTGATTTAATTAAGGGTTTTTTGGGCAAAGAGATGTCAGCAACAGACATGGTGTAGATATGGCTATTTAAAAAGAACAGGCTGTCTTTGCTGGCATTCATCACAAGGTTTGAGGGAGCCATGTTCTTTGTTTCAAATTCCAGGGTTTGTAATACCTGAAGACTAAGCGGGTCGATCTTATGTAAAGCCGGATACGTATCATTCATATAGCCGCCGCTACTGAGCACCCAAAGATGGTTGTTTTTGTCGATCACAATGCTGTTGGGCTCTTTTGTTACGGTAATGGTTTTGACCAGCGTTTGCGAAAACGGGTCGATCACCATCAGGCTGTTGTTGGGTTCCTGTACATAAAATTCCGACCAATTTGTAGCATACAGGTATGTGCCGTCAAAGGCCATCGCTTCGGTCGATTTGCCGGTTTCCATGGAAGCCGGGGAATAGGGGGCGGAGGGATTGAGAATGGTGATCTTACTGCTTTCCAGGTCGGAAACGTATGCGGTAGACGGGTTGATAACTTCTATAAAACGCGGGCTGCTTAAGCCGCTGATCGTATGTAAAGAGCTAAAATCTTCCAGATTAACAATTTCAACTTTTCCGGCATTGTTCACCGAGATAATGGCGCGCCCATCAATAAACTGTATGTCAAAGGGAATATCTCCAAGCGGGCGGCTGTTGGCCGTGTAGAAAAGCTCGTTTTCCATCTTGTTGGTTTGAGTATTTAAGAATGAGACAGAACCGTTACCGGAACCGTAATTGCCTTCATTGACAATAAAAAGTCCGGCCATATGGCTGTAATTGTTGTTTTCATTGTGTTGTTCCCCAAATTCATCCTCACATCCCCAAACGATTAACCATATTATAATACTCAGAGGGAATAATGCGGGCTGCTTAATTATTTTTTCCATCGGCCATTGATTTTTAGATTAAAAATACGTCCGGGCATAGGGTGCCATGCTACAGACTGGTAATCAGTATTTAATATATTATCAACACTTATACTTGTGGATAAATGAAAGTCTTTTATCTGCCAGTTTCGCCCTACTTCAAAGTCAAATAAGGTGAATCCGGGCATAAAACGGGAGTTGTCGGCAGTAGTATAGCGTTTGCCAATATAGTTGTTTTGAAAGATAAAATGCCATGGATCGGCCTTAAAAAAAAGCATGGTGTTGGCAGCATGTAGGGGTACATAAACTAATTGTTTGCCCACAGAAGCATCTCCGCTGTATAGGGGTTTTTGGTTTTCGGTTTGGGTGTAGGTATGGTTTGCATTCAGGCCAAGCAACTTGTCTGACCAGCTTTTGGATATTTTTATACTGCTTTCTATACCTTTGGAGTGTACTTCTTGCAGGTTTGACGGGCGCCAATAGCTGGCAACCGGATCCGGCTGCCACAGTATCCAGTTGGAAATGCAGGAATAAAACCCATTGGCGGAAAGCGTTGTCTTTACTTTATGGGTTTGGTTCTGTGTTTTGTAATTCAGGCCGAGCTCATAACTTTGCCCTTCTTCAGCCTGCAGTTCGGGGTTTCCTCCGGGATGCCAGTACAGATCGTTCATGGTCGGGTAGTGGTAGTTGCGTGAGATATTTCCTGAAACCATCAGGCGTTGCGATTGTAAGATTTCGTATTTTATTGATAATGAAGGAAGAAGCTGTACAGGCTCGTTGTCAATACTTTCTGCACGTATCAACAGCATCGTTGTAATTCTTTTCCAGGGTTCAGCTAGCAAGCGGGCAAAACTGCCGGCTTTTTTCCTGTAAAAAGCACTGTCGTAATTGGAAGAACGTACTTTATGATGATCGTAATCCAGTCCGGCTTCCAGATTGAAACTGCTGGAAAAATAATGTTTATATGCCAGATGGCTTGTCCATAAACGGGTATTGTTATTCAGGTTAAGTTCAGAAACCGGGTTTCGGTAGGTATAGGTTTGTTCAAGCCAACCGCTGCGCAGGATCCATCGCCTGTTGTTTTTTTGATTTTCCCAGCTGATCAGGGTTCGTACAAAATCGTTGTCTTGCTCTTGGTTCGTATTCATTTTTTTTACCGTTAAGGGGCGGGGTATTTGGCGGAAGTTTTGTTGTGCCCAGATCCTGGCGCTGATCATGTTGTTCTGATCTGCCCGGTAGTGTATGTTTTCCATCAGCCCTGTTTGCCGGTAGGCTGCATTGGTTTGTTTTTCTACAGGGTAAGGAGGTTGTCCGATGGTGTTGTTTTTATATGAATAGATATTGGCTGAAGAGATATGAAAAACACGTGTGTTGAACATAAATTTTCCTGTGATCAGGTTGTTTTCCAGAGCTGTTTGGCTGGATTTCAGGCTGGAGATATCCTGGTTCAGCCGGAAGCTGAGGCTGTCTTTCCAATTGGGCTTGTTATCCAGATGGATAGCTCCGCCGAGCCCCCCGCTGCTGCTATATATGGAATTGCCGCCATGAAGCAGGGTGACATTATCCACAAAGCTCATGGGAACCAGGGAAAAATCCATTTGGCCCATTGTGGGGGTGTTGATATTTATACCATTCCATAATACCTGTGTATGCGAGGCTCCGGCACCACGAAAGGAAGAGGAGGTAAGCGCACCCTGTCCGTAGGTTTTTATAAATACCGGGCTGTGAATAGATAAAACGCGTGACAGATCCATGGACTGGGATACTTCCATAGTGAGCGAATCTAAAACCTGTCGATTGATGCCATGCATCTCTTCAAGGCGGGTTTCTTGTATGGAGATACCAGTAAGATCAATGGTATCCTGGGCGAAACCATGGAATGAAAGCAGTATAAATAGTATGACGGTTCTTGGTTTCAATGCTGTATACAGATTTTATGGGTATAGGTATTTGCCCCGGATTGCACGTGTAAGAGATACATCCCTTCTGGAAGCTGGCTGCTTCGAACAGACAGCTGTCGATTGTTGGTTTTCTTACTGTATAAAACCCTTCCATTGATATTACTCAGGCGATACCCGGAAATTTTCCGGTCTGATCTTATATTTACATGATCATCAGCCGGGTTAGGGAAGACTTTAACCGCCTGGTCTTTAATTGTAAAGTATCCTGATGTATTCTGATTGTGAATTACGCCTATGGCATCCAGGTCAAATCCGCCGGTAGCAAAGCAAGTGGGGAAGGGATCGTTGATCTTCCTTCCGCCGGGATCATAGCTGGCGATAGAGTCAGTCAGGCTGCCAATAACATCAATGATGCGTATATAGTTGATCTGATTGATGTTAATTGCAGCAGAGTCTTTCAATTCTTGTAAGTCAAACGGCGTTCCGTAATATTTAATGTATTTTCCGGCCAGATTATCAATCTTTTGAGGGCTTAAGGTATCAAAGCTCCCTTTTTGAACGGCAGTGTCTGTTAGTGATGTAGCCGGAAACCTGACAAAGTCGGTGCCGTTTGTGCTGACTTCCACAAAAGCCAGTTCTAGAAAATAATGGTCGAAGGGATTCGAAAAAACAGCAAAATCCCAGCCCGGGCCATTCAAAAGGGCAGTATCAAACCCGATGGTAATATGCCCGCTGTCGCCCAGGCTTACTACCACGTCATTGGCTTTACCAAGAGCGTCAGTAGGTGCTCCATGGCTTGCCAGACCGTTAGCCGGTGCGGAAATGTTTTTACAGCCGCGGTGAAAGGACTCTAAAGAGGACCCCCATTTAACAAATACTGAGCTGTCTTTATGAATGGCTGAAGTACCGGGCTGATCCGCTGCAGGATGAAACTGAGCCAAAACCAAATTGCCTGCAGGGAAAAGTAGTAGCCCGGCCAGTCCAATCAGGAATATCACGCTATGATCTTTGATTGTTGCCATTGGTTATAATTTATTATGATGAATAAAATCCAACTCGAAATTCATTTTTTTGCTTTGGGTGCTGTTCTTTTTAGTCCCCTTCAAGAGTCGCTTTTCCGTAGAAGACCATTTTAAACTTTCAGGTTTATGGCCTGCCGGGACCTGTATCAACAGGATCTTTTATTAGAGATCGTTTTATGTTGTTGTTTTGTAGTGGCTTGCAATACACCTGACGATTTTTAAAATGGAATTTTTTTTCTTTTTTATGTTGACTCATATCCAGATCCGCTAGATGATGGGGTTAACGTTTTTTGATTTTTTGAATAAACTGCTCCTGATGATTTGAAACAGACAGTATATATACACCGGGTTTCAGGTCAGAGAGGTTCAGTGTTTCAGATCCTTTTATGGGCCGGTTGATAACGAGCTGCCCGTCCATTGAAAATATTTTCAGATGGCCCTGCTCAAATTCTTTTGGTATTTGGATGTTCACTTGATGGTTAAATGGATTGGGGAAAACCCCGGCTTGTATATTGCTGTTTTTCCTGATACCTACAGAAGGGTTTGGGGCCGCAACGGGTAGTGTAGGTATAACTGCCGGCATAAAATCGGTATATGAGCATCCAAACCAGGAGCTGTCGCTAAGTTCCATGGAAATCCCCATATTTGTATACCAGTCGTGCATTCCTGTTCCGCTCCAGGTGCTCCAGTAATCAGGGTTCCCTGCTTCGCCGCTGTGGTTTTTGTAATAGATGTCGCTGAGCATTCCACCAGCCATGGCCACATCCAGGGCGGTGTCGGCAGCGGCGATATCGGTAAGCATATCTTCTGCAGTGGCCGTGCTGTCAAACCGGTAGCCCCAGGCATAACTCTCCGGGCTGGTTCCGTCGTTGAAGCTTATTACAAGCATGGCTTTGTGGCTTCCCGTTCCAACCCAATACTCTATATCGTCGAAACCGAATGACGACGCGCCCCAGCTCAACTGAAGCATCGTATTTACTATGGTATCCCTGTCGTTGGTGTATACATTAAAGCTGGATTGATAGAGCCCGGGGTTCATAGCCAGACTGGCCTTAACTTCTAAAGCCAGACTGTCGCCGGAATTGACCGTGCTGCCCCCGGAAGGAGGAGAAAACAAACTAAATGGAACAGAAGGCGAAGACAGACTGTCAATTACCAGGTCGTTGCTGCCGGTGTTTTTTACATAAATAGTCTCATTTATCGATGTTTGCCCCGTGTCTGTTACCCCAAAATCAATATCATAACGGGAGAGCTCCAGCGTTTGGCTCATGGCCGGGATGGTCATCAATACAGCCATAGAAAATAATGCTGTTAAGTGCATTAAACTTTTTTTACATGTTACCATAATCGATACAGGTTTTAAATGTTGATAATTAAAACCTTCAGGAAGACTAAAACGGCAATTGAGAATAAGATAACGAAGATCATACTCACAAGCCTTTAACCCGAAAGCTTTTTACTTTTACGGTTTTTGGCAGGTCTTCTGACTACTCCCTTTACAGCAACCTTCCCATTCAAATGAACAGTGGTAAAGCAAACTGTAAAGTTTATGGAGATCACAGCAGCGGGTACTGTCCGGGATTCTCACCCGGTTCCCTTTTCAGAAAAGATCCGGCGGATGCAGATCTTTTCACCATAAACCGGCGACAAAAATAGAAGGTCTTTTTGTAATATCCAACTTTTTGATGAAAAAACTGCTAATATATATTTGAGCCTGGCCTGAAATCACAAAATTTATCACAGCCGCTAAAAAGCAATTTTACCCCCATTCCTAAAGGGTGGCTGATTTTCAGCGCCTTCACCCTTTTAGGGTTTGGGAAAAAAGTATTATTGCAGCAAAGAACATCTGTAAGGATATCCTGATAAGGACCATTTCAGATGTCAGGTCGCAATACGGAAGAGGTATTGTTTAAT
>JAWOBQ010000292.1:0-8699 GCA_046484255.1 Bacteroidales bacterium
TTCCGATGCCATTATGATCATTGGTATTGGCCTGATATGGAACATTACAGGAACACTGAACATCAACGAACTGGCAATTTCCACAACAAGCGGACCGGCCATTATGGCTTTTATTCTCCTGGCGATAGGAAGCTTTACAAAAGCAGGGGCATTCCCCTTTCATACCTGGATCCCTGACTATACCGGCAAAGCACATGGCGTTAGCTCGGCCTATATGCCCGCCTCATTTGATAAGTTAATCGGGATTTACTTCCTGGTATTGCTTTGCAACAACATCTTTGTACTGAATGAATGGCTTACCCTTGTATTAGTAATAACAGGGGTTTTAACCATCATTTTTGCCGTTATGATGGCGCTGGTACAGCATAATTATAAACGCTTACTGGGTTATCATGCCGTTTCGCAGGTCGGATACATGGTAGTTGGGATAACACTGGGCTCTCCATTAGGCATCGCGGCCGGATTATTTCATATGTTCAATAATGCCGTTTATAAAGGTGGACTGTTTTTATCAGCTAGCAATATAGAACGAAAAACCGGAACAACAAACCTTGATAAAACGGGCGGATTAGCCTCTGCCATGCCCCTATCATTCATAGCAACTTTGATATTTGCTCTTTCCATTTCCGGCATCCCGCCACTTAGTGGTTTTGCTTCAAAATGGATGATCTACCAGGGAATCGTTGAATTCGGCCAACAGGCCGGCACCGCCAATCAATTATGGATCATATGGCTGGCTCTGGCCGTTTTTGGTTCGGCTTTAACGCTGGCCAGCTTTATTAAATTTATTTCCGGTATTTTCCTGGGCCGGAAAAAAGAAATCTATGCAACGATCAAAGAAGTTTCGCCCCTACAGTGGATCCCCCTGCTGATCCTTGCCTTGATCTGTATCTGGTTTGGTGCCTTTTCCACCAAATACATAGTCAATAAGCTGTTTATGCCCTTGACAGGAGAGTTTTCATTTATTGGTATATGGGATTCCACAATGCTTATGTGGCTTGTTATGGCTTCCATTATTGCAGGCATCCTGATATACTGGATCGGGAATTTTGCCAATATGCGTACAGCCAGTTCGTTTGTCGGAGGCGAAAAGGCAGAGGAAAAACACGGTTTTCCGGTTACCGGATTTTACCAAACGTTAACAAAAGCACCGGTATTTGCCCGGATATATAAATGGGCAGCTCAAAAACGCTTTGATATTTACGAGCTTTCGAAAGATTTTGTTTTATGGACAAATAAAGGATTTAGCCGTATGCATTCCGGAATATTGACCCGTTATGCATTCTGGCTTTACGGAGGCTTTGTGATCATATTACTGTTAATGATTTTATGGAAATAAGAGACCTATGGAAACACTTCTTTCAATACTCATTGGATTTATGATAATAGGGGCATTGTATGCACTGCATGCCCGTGATCTGCTATCGGCTTTAATCGCACAGGGTACTGTAGGCTATGGATTGGTGATCTGTTTCCTGCATCTTCGTGCTCCGGATTTAGCTATTGTGCAGATCGTTGTAGAAACCATTACGCTGGTTATCATGGTAGCGGTGGTATTAAATTCCACCCGCAAGGAAATCAGGGAAAGCTGGAACCGGTGGAAAATAGCGAATACCGTTTTTGCTTTCCTGATCGTGTTGTTTCTAATATTCGTTTTCACCGGCATGATCAGTTCCCTGCAACCCTTTGGAGAACACAGCCTGAGAATGGCTGAATTTTATACATATCACGGAGCCGAAAAAACCGGAAGTGCGAATCTTGTTACCGGCGTATTATGGGACTTCCGGGCTTATGATACGTTAGGAGAAGCCATTATCCTTTTTACGGCAGCTATCGGAGTGATCACCATTTTACGTTCTAAAAGCAAAAAAACATTAACATCATGAATGGAATGACGCAAATAGTACAAACAGTGACCCGGCTTATGTGTGGGTTAATATTTATATATGCATTATATATTATCACCCATGGCCATATCTCACCCGGCGGAGGATTTGCCGGAGGTATTATAGGGGCCGGAGCGTTTATATTACTGATACTTTCCTTTGGCAGTGAAGTTGTAGCTCTTCAAAAAGAGAAAACCCAAACCTCTGTCACTGAAAGCCTGGCATTATTTATTGTGTTATTACTTGCCGGAGCAGGCCTCTTTCTGGGGTCTTATGTTTTTTTTAACAATTATTTGCCACAGGGGCAGATCGGAGAACTTGTCAGTGCAGGGGTAATCCCGCTCTATAATATTTTTATCGGAATAGAAGTAGCCGCCGCATTGATGACAATTTTTCTCGGACTTGTAATTTTTAAAGAGGAGGTAGCATCATGACTGTTTATATTATGTGCTTTATTTTGTTTTTGACAGGCCTATACGGAGTGCTTACCCGCCGTAATCTCATCAAAATCGTGATCGGTTTTTCCATTATGGAATTCAGTTGTTTTCTGTTTTTGGCATTAATCGGCTATGTTGAGAACGGACTTGCACCGATCATCAAACAAGGAGCAGAAAACCCGGTTTACGTAGACCCTTTGCCCCAGGCCATCGTATTAACGGCTATCGTAATTGGTCTGGCGACAACAGCCATGCTGCTGGCCATTGCCATTAGAATTTATAATAAATACGGAACTTTCGATATTCGAAAGGTTAATGAATTAAAAGGATAATTATGGAACTGCTACCTGTTTTATATATTATTTTGCCTTTATTGGGAGCCTTTCTGATTCCCATTGCGGGGTATTTTGCCAAAGCATCCCCAAAAATAATAACGGTAATTATCACTTTGTTTCTCACGATCTACAATATTTGGTTCTTTGCTACAGGATTTGATTCTGTTTTAACTACCAGGATCGGGGGCTGGCAAGCGTTTAACAATATTCCGATTGCCATTTATCTGGTGCATGACGGCTTAAGTGCCTTTATTTTGCTTACCGTCAATTTACTGTCTTTTTTCTCAGCGTTTTATGCTATGGGCTATATCAACAGATATACCGGGGAGACCCACTTTTATGCTCTCTTTTGCCTGATGGTTGCCGGCATGAACGGGGTAGTATTATCGGGGGATATTTTTAACATCTATGTTTTCCTGGAAATTGCGGTGATCGCATCCTATGCTTTAGTGGCTTTCGGCACGGAAAAACAGCAACTGGAGGCATCTTTCAAATATCAGGTACTGGGAGGGATCGCCTCATTGTTGATCTTATTCGCTATAGGCCTTCTTTACTGGCAAACGCAGACCCTGAACCTGGCTGATATCTCAGCGGTGTTAGCAGAAGATAGTTCACGCCCGAACGTATTAATCTTTACAGAAGTATTACTGATCACAGGATTTGGGCTGAAGGCAGCCATGATCCCTTTTCATGCCTGGCTTCCCGATGCACACTCTTCTGCTCCCGCTCCTATCTCAGCTATGTTGTCGGGCGTTTTAATTAAAGCCGTAGGAATATATGTGCTTTTCCGGCTTTTCTTCAACATCTTTGCATTATCGTATGAAACCAGCATGGTCATTCTTACATTGGGAATATTATCCATGGTTATCGGCGTGTTGCTGGCCATCGGACAATGGGACCTGAAGCGGCTTCTGGCTTATCACAGTATCAGCCAGATGGGGTATGTGGTGATGGGGTTGGGCATCGGCATGCTTATTCTGGTTAACGACGGAGATAAAACCATAGCCGCACTTTCTATGGCCGGCGGCTTGTTTCACCTGATCAATCATGCCTTGTTTAAAGGACTGCTTTTCCTGGATTCCGGAGCCATTGAATATAGAACCGGAACACGAAACCTCCGGAAAATGGGCGGAACAGCCGGAAAAATGCCGGTCACTTCGGCCACTTCCCTGGGCGCATCCCTGGCAATTTCCGGAATCCCCCCTTTTAACGGATTTTTTAGCAAGTTGCTGATTATCATTGCTGCAGTACGGGCAGAGTTCTACCTGCTCGCCGCTCTGGCTGTTTTTGTCAATTTTGTAACCCTGGGGTCATTTATGAAATTTATGCGATATGCATTTTACAATAAATCAGGCAATAACCTTAATTTTATAACTAGCAGCCTGCCGTTTAGCATGAAATTTTCCATGATCGCCATGGTGATCCTCTGCGTGCTTACAAGCTTACTGGTGTTTCCCTGTTTCCGGGAAATCTTACTCAATCCGGCAGTAGATGCCTTAATCAACACAAGTGAATATACAACAACCATAATAGGAACGTAATATGCGCTTTTTAATAGCTTTCATATCATTATTTGTTTTTTGGCTGATCATCACCTTCAGCCTCACACCGGAAAATATCATAACCGGTATTGTGGCTGCATTGCTTGCCACCATCCTTTTCAGAAAACACCTCATCCGTATCAATCGGAAAATCCTTCAACCCATGCGGTATTTCTGGTTCGTCGTTTATCTGTTTATCTTTATCTGGGAAGTACTAAAAGCGAATTTTGATGTGGCTTACCGGGTTATTCACCCGGCACTGCCTATAAAACCCGGCATTGTGCGCGTCCCCCTGGAAGTAAGCTCGGCTATTGCACGTACGATGCTGGCCAACTCTATAACCATGACACCCGGAACAATTTCCGTAGATATTGTCGGGGACGATATTTTTGTGCATTGGATATATGTTAAAACGGACAAGCCTGAAGATTATAGCCGGAAGGTATCAGGCAGATTTGAAAAATATATAAAAAAAATATTTGACTAATGCTGGAAATACTCTTGTACATACAAATCGCTTTATGCGTTTTTTGTCTTTATCGCATCATCCGGGGGCCCACCGTGGCCGACCGCATGGTGGGTATCGACATATTAGGGGTGCTGGTAGTAGGGATTTGTGCTATTCTGGCTATCCTTACCGACCGGATGTTCCTGATCGATATTGGCATCACCTGGGTGATTCTGAGTTTTATCGGAACCCTCACCCTGGCTAAATATTTAAGCGGAAAAAAACTAAACGAATAATATGGTTAGCACAATTATCATAGCAATCGGTGTCCTTTTTAACCTTTTTGGTTGCCTGGGGCTTGTACGGTTTCCGGACGTTTACAATCGTTTGCAATCCGCCACAAAATGTGTTACACTGGGAACCTGCAGCATTCTGCTGGGAGTCCTGGTAAAATATGGTTTTGTAGCCGTTGGCGTAAAAGCGTTAATCGCCATACCCCTATTGTTTTTTGCTGCCACAGTGGGCGCTCATGCACTTGCCAGAGGCTCATATTTGGCCGGCGTGAAACTGGGCAAAAAAAGTGTCAAGGACGATTATAAGGAGGAAGTAAAATGAACCGAGCCATGACAAAAACTTTAACACACACACGCATGATTAAAAAAAATGAAAAGTGTATAGTTGAAAGATGATGTGTCATGGCGAGCTCCCCCGAATAAAAGACGGGGTAAACATCTGACCTATTTAATAAAAATTATAAACAGATGAAATATCCTAAGATACGGGAATTAAAAGAAGCAGTGATCTCATTATTCTCTGCACCCTACACTACGCGGTTCCCAAAGCAACCTCATGTACCTTTTGAGGGCTTCCGGGGAAAACCCGAAGTGAACAACGAGAAATGTGTCGGTTGTCTGACTTGTTCCAATGTATGTCCACCCTATGCAATTACCGTTAACGATGATAAAGAAAAAGGAATCCGGACGATCACAAGAGATTATGGCAAATGTATCTTTTGCGGTCAATGCGAGAATTATTGCATTACCAAAGAAGGGGTTATCCTCTCGGACAAAATTTATGACCTTTCCGGCTTCGACCGAAAAGCAGAAAATATTATTGAAACCCAGGAAAAAGAACTGCTGCTTTGTGAACACTGCAATGCTATTATCACAACCAAAGAACACCTGCAATTTCTCCATAAAAAACTAGGCCCAAAAGCTTATGCCAGCCTGCTGGGATTGAAAACCTATAATGATAAACTCAAAGCGGAAATGCAGGAAAACACGAAAACAAAGATCATCGATGGATTACAACGCAAAGATACGTTTAATATACTTTGCCCCAACTGCTTAAATATTGTCCTGATGAAAAACCTTTTGCCCAATGAATAAATTGCCTGATCATATACACGAAATTCACTTTGAAAGTTCGCTTTTTGTGGGAATGGGAAACCGCATAAAACGCGACGACGGGGTTGGGATATATATAAGTAAAGAACTTGAGAAAATCAAAGGCCTTACTGTCATTATTGCCGAAAACAGTATTGAAAATTATTTAGGCAAAATCAACAAACAAAATGCGCATACCCTTATATTTATCGATGCCGTAGATTTCGGCGAAAAACCGGGATACTGCCAATTTCTGAAACTAAATGAATTAACAAACACCACCACCAATACGCATAATTTATCCCTGCATACGATATCCCGTTTTATGAATTCTCCTCTCCAATGGATCATAGGCATACAGGCTTCTGATGTTTCATTTGGGATTGGGCTTTCACAGCAAGTAAAAACAACTGCGGATACAATCATTAAAGCATTGAAAATTAACTCAATTGCAAACCATAAAACACTTGAATTATGAAAAACTATTTTTGTCCTGTTTGCCGGTCCCACCTGAGGATGGAAGACCACATTGTATTATCGGCAAAAAGCCCTGTAAATGAACAAGGGTTGATTTTCCTCAGTGCAAAGATTGGAGATTATTCCAAAAAAACTCATCCCGACTTTGAGATCCGGGAAGGAGAAGAGTACAAATTTTACTGTCCGGTATGCCATGCCAAACTAAATGATCAGGAAAAACCAAACATGGTAAAGATCAACCTGGAGGAAGACGGAACCCTCTATGATTGTTATTTCTCCAACATTGCCGGAGAACAAGTAACCTTCAAGGTAAGCGAACAAGAGGTAGAAGAATATGGCTTTCACAAAGAACGCCGAAGGAAATACTTTGATGTGCCGGAAGAGTATAAAAAATATTTATAATTATGATCGATGCACAACTCATATGGTTGATTGGCACAGCAGCAAGTCTGGGATTTTTACATACCTTGCTGGGCCCGGATCATTATGTTCCATTTTTGGCCCTGTCGCGGGCCCGTGGCTGGAGCATCCGGAAAACAGCTTGTATCACAGGCATATGTGGCTTAGCGCATGTGGGCAGTTCCGTTGGGATCGGGATTGCCGGCTTGAGCCTTAATCATAAATTAGCCAGCCTGGAAGCCTTTGAAGCCTTACGCGGCAATATCGTAGCCTGGCTCATCATCGCATTTGGGCTGGCTTACATGGTTTGGGGTATCAAGCGAGCCTTTTCCATAAAGCACCAACAACCGCTAATGGAAAAACTCGAAAAACCCCATTCAATGCCCGGAACAACCAAAAAATCCTACAAACAGCTTTTACCCTGGATCCTTTTTGTAATATTTCTACTGGGGCCATGTGAGCCGCTTATTCCCTTGCTAATGTTTCCTGCAGCCAGCATCAGCACTATGAGTATCGCCCTGGTTGCCGGAACCTTTGGCATAGTCACCATGGCTACTATGATAACAGTAGTAGTACTGCCTTTATACGGAGTTCATAAAGTGAAAATTCCGGGCCTGCAAACCTATGGCCATGCTTTGGCTGGAAGCCTGATCATGCTATGCGGTATTGGTGTGCAATTCCTTGGATTGTAAATCAGTTACGCACTAACAGGATCAATAATTGAACCCACGCTAACAGGAGTTCTATTGATTTTCAGCAATTGCAAATGATTCGCGTTTTTATACCACAGGCAAGAATGACAGGCCGGTGCCGGTCGCTGTGCTTGTCATTCTTTGTATACAGGCATTCCACTCCATCGATAATGCCCTGAAAAAAAATACGTTCCGGGCTACGTTTGTTTTCCTATCTATAGTAGAGTCCGGTCTAAAAACACTAAATGTATCCCAGCCGCTAAAGATCAGCTTTACCCCATCCCTAAAGGAGGCTGATTTTCAGCGTCCTCACCCTTTATGGTCCGGGGTAAAAAGCCGGTGAAAATCAAATGTGATCTTTTTAGATTGGACTCATAGTATGCGGGAATGAAATTCCAATGCTTGGAATTTCTATAATTTTATACGTATATTTGCAATTCGAAAAATCCCGGCCGGTATAGAGAGCTGTCCAGGCCAAAAAAACCTGGCACTACTCAATCAGTGGCAACTTTTTGAATAAACAATGAACCTATGATGCAGCCTTTTATAAAATCCTGTCTTTTGTGCTTTGCATTTTTGTCAATGTCACTTTTATCGATAGGACAAGAAACAGGAACGTTACGGGGATTTGTTTATGACAAAGAGACAGGGGAGCCTGTGATTTTCACCAACGTATATTTTGAAGGCACTACTATAGGTGCACCTACGGATGTAAATGGCTTTTTCTCTATCACCCGGATTGAACCGGGAGATTATACGTTACTGATAACCACGATGGGCTATGATTCCCTATCTATGCCCATTAGCATTAAGGCAGGCAAGACAATTAACAAGAAGTTGTATGTCGCTCCGTCCACCAGGACAATTTCAGGTGTTGATATATCGGGTGACCGGAAATCATCAAGAACAGAAACCCAAACTTCGGTAGTCAAGATCGACCCTAAAGAGATCAGGCAAATCCCCTCTGTAGGAGGTGAACCTGATCTGGCCCAATACCTGCAGGTTTTACCCGGGGTAATCTTCACGGGAGATCAGGGCGGGCAGCTCTATATCCGGGGAGGCTCGCCGGTTCAAAACAAAGTGCTACTGGATGGCATGG
>JAWOBQ010000008.1:0-6176 GCA_046484255.1 Bacteroidales bacterium
CAAAATTTATTACACCCGCTGAAAATAAGTCTTTGCACCATTCCTAAAGTTAATGGACTTTCAGTGTTTATCCTTTAGGATTCGGGACAAAAAGCCACTGGAAATCAAATTTTCCTTTTTAGACCGGACTGATGTTTGCTTTATATAGGAACAGGATTTTTCCTTTCTTATTGTTTTTGAAACTGTGCTAAAAACTCAGAATTTCTAGTAGAGCCTGGTCTGAAGATACATGATTTATTACACTGGCTGAAAATAAGTCTTTGCACCATTCCTAAAGTTAATGGACTTTCAGCGTTTATCCTTTAGGATTCGGGACAAAAAGCCACTGGAAATCAAAATTTCCTTTTTAGACCGGATTTTTTCTTCACACGCTAATATATATTTGCGAATTTCATTGCGTTTTAGTGTGAAATTGTTTATATTTGTGCTATGCTAATAATGCAAGTTCTTATGATCTTGCAGACTTTTCATGGGTATTTTGATATTTTTTAGGTTCTCTGGTCTGAAAGGGCAAGTGTGTATTGGTATTTCGCCTTTTAATTTTGGAAATCAAGGAGTTTTTCTTAATGTAAAGGAGGAAGGCCGATTATCAGGTTTCGATCTCAGGGAGGGTTTTTTCAGGCTGAACCATTTGATCTTGCAAGTGTGGATCAGGGATAAACAATCAATATATAAACAAAAATCAATAACCCATGAAAACCTTTACTTTAAAATTAAATGATCAGAAAATTTGGCCGCAGCCGGAAGAAGGCGCAGAAGAGCCTTCCGGGCCGGTTCTGGAGCATACGGTGCAACAGGACGATTCTACCGTTAAGGTCAATGTTAAAGTTGCCGGAAACATTTGGTGGATATCAAGTGTAACTGTCGACGACCAAAAATTTAATGCGTATTATTTCCCGGATGCCAAGTTATATTGCGGACCTGAAAAAGTGAAAGAAAGGCTGAATAAAGGCAAAGATATCGAATCCGCATGCAAGAAGGAAAATGTTGAATGGGTGGTACGGATAGGAGACAGTTGTTATTTTTATCACTCCTGATAGGCAGTGTCCCTTTATGTCTTTGTGAACTGCTCTTTAGCAAGATTTCGCGGAGCACCTTTATTGAAACTTTATTGTAACGCCCCTTTATGTCGGGGGGATAACGGACAAAACAATGGTGTGATTCGTTTTGTCTCCCGTTTGTAGTGGCATTAACCCAAAGCTTTACTTGTTTGTTGAATCGCAGTAATTTTGATTAAATTTGTGCCGTGTGAAGGTGGAGGTGCTGAAATAGTTTTTTGAAATGATGAGTCCGGTTTAAACAAATAAAATTTATTATATCTGTTGAAGATCAGCTTGCTCTATCTCTAAGGTGTGGCTGATTTTCAGTGGCCCCCTTTAGGGTTTGGGGCAAAGAGCCGTTGAACAACAAATGTGACCTTTTTAGACCGGACTCAATTATGCTAATATTTTTATTCTATGGCTCGTAGTAAGGGAAAGAAACGAACAATGCGGTTCATGCCTGTGGCTGTCATTTGGTTGTTATTTATGGCAGGTCTGCCGGGGAATGCTCAGGAAGTTTTGGATGATTATATCCGGACAGCCCTGGAGAACAATCTAAGGCTTCAGCAGAGCGAGCATGAGTTGCAAAAACGGTATTTGGAAGTAAAAAAAGCCCGCAGTTATTTTTTCCCGAGCATTGAGTTTCAGGCGCGTTATTCTGTGGCCCGGGGTGGTCGTACGATAGACTTTCCGGTGGGGGATCTGTTAAATCCTGTTTATAAAAACCTTAATCAGATAAATCAGGACCTTTATGGTCATTTACCTCCGGAGGTTCAACCTCCGGAATATCCGGGCGTGGATAATCAAAGCTTTAACTTTTACCGGCCTAGCGAACATGAAACCAAGTTGCAGCTTAATCAAGTGATTTTCAGTCCTGAAGTATATTACAGTTCACAAATCTCGAAAGAACGCCTTGCTGCTGAAAAGTTCAGCAAGCAACTTATGGAGCGGGAGATCATAGAAAATGTAAAGACGGCGTATTTTTCGTATTTGAAGACGGTACAACTCGCCAATTTACTGGATAACACGCGTGAGGTGCTGGAAGAAAATCTTCGCGTAAATAAAAAGCTACATGCTGAGGACAAGGTAACCCGGGATCATGTGCACAGTTCGCGGGCTGAGCTTCAAAAGCTTCAGCAGCAAAAGGCAGTCGCGGAGAAAAACAGGCAAAGTGCTCAGGCATGGTTTAACTATCTGCTGAACCGGCCGTTGGATACAAACATTGTACAAGACAGCATTGTGCTTGCATTACCGCAGCCTGTTAACCTGCAGGCTTTGCAGGATACGGCACAGCACTCGCGACTTGAGCCACGAATACTGCAGGCACGGCAAAGAGCCGCCGGCGAAAACGTGAAACGAAAGCGCTCGCAAACGATACCCGAGCTGGTAGGCGTGGTTAATTACGGCTTTCAGGGTGAAAAATACAGGTTTACAGAAGAGCAGGATTTTGCTATTGCCTCGCTGGTTTTGCGATGGCCTTTGTTTACCGGATTGCGGAACAAACAGGAGATTCAAAAGGCAAAAGTTCAGCAAGCGATTGCGGAAAATCAATACCGGCAAACCCAACAAAAGATCAGGCTCGATATAATCCGGGCCTATTATGATTATCAGGCTGCGGAACAGGCTTATGAAGAGGCTGTTATGCAGGAGCAAAGCCGGAAGAGTGCTTTTATGATCATAGAGAAAAAATTCGAAAACGGCCAAAGTAGCCTGTTGGAATATATGCATGCACGCAACGAAAAAACGTCGGCAGAAGTAAATACCATCATTAGCAAATATGATATACTAATAAAACTTGCGGAATTGGAAAAAGCCGTTGCTGCTAAGATCCGGTAGAGGAATAATAGAGAATAGAGCGTGGGCTGAATAAAAAAGCCCACTTTTGTTTTTTAACGGAAGTAAAAAATGAACGATCTCAGAGAGAATTCATAGTAAACATAAAAGAATGATCAATACATCATACATTTTCGGGATACTGGTTATTGTTTTTCTTTCTTCCTGCAATAGCGAGCCTGCAGAAGAAAAAAGGGAGCAGGTTCCGGTGGAGATTCGGGCGGTAGAGCAGCTTGAGTTACCGGCGATCGTATCATCGACAGGGCGGCTTTCATCGAAAAAAGAGATAAAGCTAAGCTTTAAGACGGCCGGGATTATTCGCAGCATGCATGCAGAAGAAGGCGACCGGGTGCAAAAAGGGGAAGTGCTGGCCGGCTTAGACCTGTCTGAACTCAAGAGCAATAAACAGCAGGCCCAAACGAACTATGATAAGGCCAGGCGGGATTATCAGAGGGCTAAGTCATTGTATGAGGATTCCGCAGCTACACTGGAACAATATCAAAATGCTGAAAGTGCTTTGCAAGCAGCAGAGGCGCAATTGCAGATCGTGGATTTCAATATGGAACATTCGGTGATCAGAGCGCCGGTAGATGGGCGCATACTGAAGCAATTAGCTGAGCCCAGCGAGATCGTTGCTGCCGGCATGCCGGTGTATCTGTTTGCGGCTTTGGACCAGGCCTGGGTAGTCCGTGCCGGAATTACTGCCGGAGAACGCAATATCCTGAACAAAGGGGATACGGCAACGATCAAGCTTACAGGCATCCCTAACAAACAGTTTAAAGCAGTGCTTACTGAAAAAGGGGTTTTTGCGGATCCGCATACCGGCACTTTTCAAATCGAACTTACGCTGGTGAATTTTCCGGAAAATCCGGCTACCGGATTGATCGCCAAAGCTGAGATCGTATCAAACGAAAAAGAACATTATAATGCCATCCCTGTAGATGCTATGCTGGAAGGTAAAGATAACAGGGTATGGGTGTACCGCTATACAAACGGAAAAGCGGTGAAAGAAACCATTGAGATCGAAGCGATCCGGGATGACAAAATTTTAATTCGTTCCGGCCTGGAGAAAGAGGATACGGTTATCACTTCGGGAGCCATGTATGTGACACCGGAGGCTGAACTTAATGTGAAAAATAATCTGTAAGCGGCTATGTTACTTCCCAGAGTTGCCATAAAGAATTATCAGTTTACGATTGTAGCCTTTATCCTGCTCGTCGTTTTTGGTATTTCGGCTTACCGGCAGATGCCACAAACCGAAAACCCGGCTATTTATGTGCCCGGAGCCAGTGTTGTGGTAGTTTACCCCGGGGCAAGTCCGGAAGACCTGGAGCAGCTTGTGGCTTTGCCCGTGGAAGAAGCGTTAAATGAGTTGGATGATATCGAAAAGATAGAAACAACACTGAAGGAAGGGCTGGCCAGTATTAATATCGAATTTTCTTTTTCTACCGATGCCGGGGAGAAATACAATGAGGTAGTGCAGAAAACCAATGCCGTCAGGGCAGACTTGCCAGAGGATATTTTTATGTTGAAAACTTCCCGGTGGACAAGTACAGATGTGGCAATCCTTCAGTTGGCCATGGTTTCGGAGCAAATGCCTTATCCGGTGATGGAAAATGAAGCGGATAAACTCAAAAAGATCATCGAACGTACTGAGGGGATCAAAAAAGTAAGCCTGGCTGCAAATCCCCGCCAACAGGTGAACGTAGAGCTGGATATGCAGCAAATGAAGGAGCTGGAAATTAGCATAAAGCAGGTAGAACAGGCCCTGGAAAGCTATAATGCCAATATTCCCGGAGGATCCCTGGAGATAGGAGCTAAAAGCTTTTCCGTTAAAACCAGTGGTTCGTTTAATAAGCTTGAGGAAATAGAGAATACCATCGTTAAATCACAGCAAGGGCAGATCATACATCTTAAAGATATTGCGCAGGTTGGTTTTTCCCTTGAAGAGATCAAATATAAAGCCCGTTTTAATGGAAGCAGAGCCATTTTTGTGGTTGTTGAGCAAAAGGAAGACTATAATATTTTTGACATAAAAGAAAGCCTGGACCCAAAAATCTCATCTTTTGCCGATCAGTTGCCCGGCGATATGCAATTACACAAGGTTTTTGAGCAGGCAGACAAGGTAGACGACAAGATCGATCAGTTTACTACAAATCTGTTATTGGGGATATTGCTGGTTGGGCTTGTGATATTCTCGGCCCTGGGAGCCCGACCCTCGCTGGTCGTTATTATTGCGATCCCGCTAACCGTACTTATCAGTCTTGGGTTTGTCGATCTGGCCGGGTTTGGGATACAGCAAATCACTATTGCGGCGCTGATCGTTGCGCTGGGCTTATTGGTGGATAATGGCATTGTGATCGTAGAGAATATCAGTCGCTTTATACGGGAAGGCTATTCGCCCCGGGAAGCATCTGTAAAGGCAACCTCTCAGATCGGATGGGCAGTGATGGCTTCTACCCTCACTACCGTTTTGGCCTTTGTGCCTGTTATCCTGATGCCGGATAAAGCCGGCGATTACATTAAGTCACTTCCGGTTACTGTTATTGCTACCCTCACCGTGTCTTTACTGATTGCGCTGACCTTGTCACCCCTGATTGCGTCGGGTTTTTTTAAAAGTAAAAGAAAACTGCCGGCACAGGGCCGCAAAAAAACCGGGCCTATTAAAGATTTGCTCCGGAAGTTTATTGAAGGTCCCTACCGTAAAGCTCTTGCCTTTGCATTGCAAAAGCCTGCGCTGGTCATTGTTTCAGCTTGTTTAATTCTGGTTGTCTCAATCTTTGCCTTTACCCGTATGGAATTAAGCTTTTTCCCGCCGGCAGAGACCAATGAGTTTATGGTCAGGGTACATTTGCCCGAAGGAAGCAACCTTCAGGAAACGGAAGCAGCAGTGGATTTTGCTGAGACAGTACTGGATTCCACACAGTCGCATTTTGCCAACCGTTTATTGCTTTCTGCTTACTGTTCATAAACCAATTTCCCCTTCACCCACGTTTTTTGAATATTCACCTGAAAATCGTCGAGGGTAAACAGTACCAGGTCGGCGCGTTTGCCGGGTTCCATTATTCCGCGATCGTTCAAGTTGTAAAGTTTGGCCGGATTGGTACTTCCCATCTGAACCGCTTCGCCGAGGGTACAGCCGGTAACTTTCATAACGAAGCCCACCCCTTTAGTCATAGCAGAAGCTGAACCATAAAGTACATTTTGTTCCGGGTAACGCAGCATTCCTTCTTCGGTCAGTTCAATGGTTTCGCCTGTTGAAGTTTTATACTCGCCCGGTTCCAGCGCGGCATAATGGGTTAC
>JAWOBQ010000033.1:0-10521 GCA_046484255.1 Bacteroidales bacterium
AAAACAAAAAATAATATTGGATATTGTACTCCCCATTCTTTAAACCAAAAAAGGTAATTTAAGGTGTTTTGATTGATTGAGTTGATTAAGTTCATTAAGTTGATTGAGTGGGATTATTCAAAAAACGAGACGGCATCGCACGGAAGTCAACTCCCACTTTGAATCAGGCTTGTCCAGGTTAGGGATGTCAAAGAATATATAGAAAAGGGATAAATCCGGTCTAAAAAGTTTATTTTTGTAGATCAATTTTTGTCGTTGCCACGATTTTTTATCAGAAACACACACACCAACAGCGGGAAAAATTAAGTTATTATTTTGATTATCACTTATTTTTTTATTTATCAGGAACCATTTAGAAATATAGATTATATAGAAACGTTAATAAAATGTAGTTTTGTAATTCGAAAACGAATAAAGGGATACACATTTTTAATTCTAAAGTTCTTTGGGGGTGGGTATTTATGTGATGGTCGATTTACTTATTGCGCGTGACAAGAGATATGACCGAGCATTAAATTATAAACAGATGAACGGAGCCATGACAATATTTTGACACATACTTGCATGATTATATTGAAATTGAAAACCGTGTGTGGCGCGATTTTGATTTGTCATGGCGAGCTCCATCTGACCTATTTAATAAAATTATAAACAGATGAAATAGCAGAGAATCATGGGTAAGCAATTAAAAATAAGAGATGTAACTTTACGCGATGGTCAACAATCCTTGTTTGCCACGCGGATGAATCAGGCGCAGGTAGATTTGGTACTGGAAGAATACAGGCAAGCGGGTTTTTACGCTTTGGAAGTCTGGGGCGGAGCGGTTCCTGATTCTGTAATGCGTTATCTTCGGGAGGACCCATGGGATCGACTGGAAAAGATAAAAAAAGGGGTTGGAGACACCTCATTACTTACAGCCTTATCCCGGGGTCGGAATTTATTTGGGTACAATCCATATCCTGAAAAGGTAATCGAAGGGTTCAATCGTCAGGCGGTGGAATCGGGGATTGGCATTATGCGGATTTTTGATGCGTTGAACGACGTAAATAATATGAAGACGACCATCAAATATGTAAAAGAGAATGGCGGGTTGGCTGATTGTGCAGTATGTTATACGGTAGACCCGAAGTTTACAACCAAGGAAAAGCTAAAAGCGTTGTTGCATGGCAAGACGCTTCCTTCCCATATTTTCACTATTGATTATTTTGTAAACAAGGCCAGGCAACTGGAAGAGTTGGGGGCTGATATGATCACCCTAAAAGATATGGCCGGCTTGGTTACGCCATATAAGACAGCCGAGCTTTTCAGGCGTTTCAGGCAAGAACTGAGCATTCCTACAGATTTCCATACCCATTGCACGCCGGGGTATGGTCTGCCGGCTGCAGTTATGGCTATGAAGAACGGGGCGGACATCCTGGACACGGCGATTATGAGCTTTGGAGGCGGTCCGGCTGCTCCTCCATTTGAGTTGATCAAAGTATTTGCCGATAAAATGGGTATTGAGATCGATGTAGACATGAAAGCCGTAAAACGCATTGATGAAAAGCTAAAGAAAATCCGTGAAGAATTATCCGAGTATGATAACTATCAACAACTTCCCAGAACATTCAATCCTGAAACAGACAGCCTTCCTCCAGAGATCGACGAACTTTTTGACAAAGCCATAGCATACACTCAGGAGGAAAAAAATGAGAACAAGCTAATTGAAACTACTCAGGCCATAGAAGCCTATTTTGGCTTTCCTCCACCCAATGAGAATGTCAAAAACGCTGAAATTCCCGGTGGGATGTATAGCAATATGATATCCCAGCTTAAGCAATTAAAGCTGGATCACAAAGTAGACCGGGTACTGGAGATGGTTCCCCTGGTTCGCGTTCGTGCCGGCTGCCCTCCCCTGGTAACACCTACCAGCCAGATCGTAGGAGTACAAGCCGTGAACTGTGTGCTGGATGAGAGCTCAGGAAAACCCTATTACACCAACGTTTCCACACAGTTTGCAGAGCTGGTAAAAGGAACATATGGAAAAACGCCAATCCCTATCGACCCGGATTTCCGCGAAAAGATTGCCGGAATAAGGGAAGAAAAACCCTACGATGCTTCGGCCTATAAAAAACAGGAAAACCCGGCCCTGCCAGAAGCCGGAGACCGGAAACTTGCTGAAAATGAAAAAGAAGAGCTCTTGCTGGAATTGTTCCCTGCAGTAGCTAAACCTTTTCTTAAAGAACGTAAAGTTGATGCATATCAAAAAATGATACAGGCTAAGAAAGAGGAAGAGCAAAAACGCATTCAAAAAGAGAAAGAGAAATACAATAAGCTTTCTGACAAAGAAAAAATGGAAAGATTACAACGGGGATTATACAATTATAAATGGAGCAGCGCCCAGGGATATATTGATATAGATGAAGATGAGGACATTGATGATCCCGGCCCGGAAACAAAAGACAAACTACTGGGGGATGAATGAATCCCCTGAACAATCGTTCCGGAATAAAAAAAAATTACAGATTATCCCCCGGGGGATAATCTGTAATTTTATATGGGTGAGTCCGGTCTAAAAAGGTCACATTTGATTTTTAGCGGCTGGGATACATTTAGTGTTTTTAGACCTTACTCATGGGTAAATTTCGCAAAATGCTTATAGTCTGATTGATGCTTGTATGTTCTTACTGTTATTTATTTTGGATCATATGTAATCATTGGCGCCTGGCGCATCATTTTACTTTATCCAAAGCCAAAAGCCAGGCCATAGTATATTACTCTTCAGGGGGAGGGCACTCAAAGGCTTCATATTCCCTCCTGGCTTTTTCATCTGTTTTTCCATACTGGGCCTTTTTAATATTTTCACACCCATTTTTAGCCTTTCCCAGGCTGGCTTCAGCGATCCCTAATTGCAGCCTCAACCTGGCTTCCTGTTCTTTATCCTCTTCTTCAGCATTTTTCAACAATGCCAGTCCTTTTTCAGCATCTTCAACGGCTTCAGAATATTTTAAAAGCTTATTTTTCGCTAAGGCCAGGTAATAATAAGCATAGGAATCTTCCTTATCAAATTCCAGTGCTTTTTTAAAAGCGGTAAGAGCTTCTTCATTTTCTCCCTCGGAAATGGCATTGGCTCCAATGCTCCAGTAATAATTTTGGGCTATGCGTATGGCTCTTTTCTGCACCTCTTCATTTTCGGTTTCCTGTGCAACCTTTATGGTTTGACGAATGGTTTCCATCATTTTTCCATAATTCTCCTGCTTTTGAAGTGCTAAAGCTTTCTTCATATATGCCTTTGCCCAATCCGGATCATACTCGGCAGCTTTCCCATAAAGGTCTGCAGCCTTTTGATAGTCCATCATTTGCATAGCATCAGAAGCGGATTTGTAATACACTTTGGGCAGTACATTTTCCGACTTTTCAATAATCTCCTGGTTATCGAATTTTTTCGCTACTTCAATCGTCTCTTTGAATTTTTCAATAGCCATATCAGTACGCATTTGCCTGTATAGCCGGTTGGAAGCCATATAGTAAAATGTAGGCAAATATTTGTGAGCTTTTTTCTGAAGCTTTTGTATTTGCTCTTCCTGCTTACCTTCGAGCTTCTCCTCTTCCAGTAATCCGGTAGCAATTTCATTAAAGCGTTCCAGCGAATCTATAGATGCATTGATATCATCTTTATAGTTTTTAAGGGCCCAGTTATAGGCATTAGCGGCTTGCTGCGCATCCTGAGCTTTAACAGGGGCAACTATGCTCACAAAGAGCGCCAGTGCGGCAAAAATTTTTAAAACCATTTTCATTTGCATAATTCTTTATGTATTGGGTTATACGATTACGATTTTAAACACAAAAATCAGGCCATTATTCAATCCATTGTTTCACCTGTTCAACTGAAGGATTTTTTATCTCCAGTTTCATTTTTTTCTTGATCCCGCAAATATCATTATGAAGTTTGTTAGGGTTTTGCTCCTTCAACTCATCAATAGTCTGAATGCCTTTTCGGCGTAAAACCTGCACCCATTGCGCAGGTATTCCTTTCTCAATAAATACTTTATCCTCATCTTCTTTTGAGGGCTCTTCGGGTTTCATTTGGGGAAAGAACAACACATCCTGTATCGAGTTGGAGTTGGTCATGATCATCGCCAGGCGGTCGATCCCTATACCCAGCCCGGCGGTAGGTGGCATTCCGTATTCCAGCGCCCGTATAAAATCTTCATCCAATACCATGGCCTCCTCATCTCCTCTCTTTCCAAGTTCCAGTTGCTTTTCAAAGCGTTGGCGCTGGTCTATGGGATCATTAAGTTCTGTAAAGGCATTGCATATCTCCTTTCCGTTACAAATAGCTTCAAACCGTTCCACCAGCCCCTGCTGCTTTCTGTGCTTTTTAGCCAGTGGAGACATCTCTATAGGGTAATCTGTAATAAAAGCAGGCTGTATAAGATTGGGTTCCACGGTTTCTCCAAATATTTCATCAATCAGTTTTCCTTTCCCCATGGTTTCATCCACTTCCACCTTTAGCTTTTGCGCAGTCTCTTTGAGCTGTCGTTCATCCATAGAAGAGATATTAATACCGGTATACGCCTCAATGGCCTCAAACATGGTATATCGCTTCCAGGGGCGCTTAAAATCGATATCATTCTCTCCAACCTGCAAGCGGGTAGTGCCATGCAAGTCCATGGCAACCTTTTCCACCATCACTTCAACCAGGTCCATCATCCATGCATAGTCTTTATAAGCCACATAGAGTTCCATCTGGGTAAATTCCGGATTATGAAAGCGGCTCATCCCTTCGTTTCTAAAATCTTTAGCAAATTCATACACCCCCTCATACCCCCCTACGATGAGTTTTTTCAGATAAAGCTCGTTGGCAATCCGAAGGTAAAGGGTCATGTCCAATGTATTATGGTAGGTCTTAAAAGGCCTGGCCGCAGCTCCGCCATATACCGGCTGCAGAACAGGGGTTTCCACCTCCAGATATCCTTTGTCATTTAAGAAAGAACGCATTGACTGGATCAGGGATGAACGCTTCGCAAACACCTCACGAACATGCGGGTTTACGATCAGATCCAGATACCGCTGACGGTAACGTTGCTGACTGTCCGTAAAAGCATCCCAGGTTTTTCCTTCCTTCTCCTTGATTACCGGCAAAGGACGTAAAGACTTGGCCAGGACTTTAAAAGACTTGACAAATATTGTGATCTCCCCCATCCGGGTAGTAAATACTTCTCCCTGAACACCAATAATATCCCCAATATCGAGCAGTTTTTTAAACACCACATTATACATGGTTTTGTCTTCGCCGGGGCAAATCTCATCCCGTTTAAAATAAAGCTGTATACGACCCTGTTTATCCTGTAATTCCACAAACGAGGCTTTTCCCATCACGCGACGGCTCATAATCCGGCCGGCGATGGAAACATCATTGTATTGTTCCTTACGGTCTTCGCAAAAGTGATGTTTGATCTCCTCACTTGTCGTATTAATCTCATACTGCTCAGCAGGATAGGGATCAATCCCCAACTCTTCTAACTCTCTGAGCGCCTCCCGCCGCACCTGTTCCTGTTCGCTTAAAACTCGTTCCATGAAAATAAAATTTTTGCAAAGATAAAAAAATGCCTTTAGCCAACGTATTGAAAAATGAGTCCGGTCTAAAAAGGTCACATTTGATTTTTAGTAGCTTTTTACCCCAAAGCCTAAAGGGTGAATCCGCTGAAAATCAGCAACTCTTTAGAGATAGGGTAAAGCTGATTTTTAGCGGCTGTGATAAATTTTGTGTTTTTAGACCGGACTCAAAAATGAATTCCCAGGAACCATACTAATATCAAAGAAACAACAATTCCGATATGGATCACCGGGATCCGCCTGCATAACCAAATATTTGTATGACAATATTCCCATTTGTTGCTGACAAAGGCTATCCAAAAAACACATTTGCTGCTTTAAGGGAAAAAATAAGCATGAATCCTGTTTATCGCTCACTGGATTTTTATCCGGTAGTGCCAAAAGACATCGTCTATTCCCGGAATAATTTCCATTTGAATTTTTTTGCTAATTTTGTAAAAGCATTAAATGCCCCCGGCTTTTCAAAAGCACTGAAATTCAGGGAAGTTTAATGCTCTATCATTTTAAACACAATCCTTAACCCTTAATAATATGAAGAAAAACATTGAAATGACGCCTCATCCCATAGAAGAGTATTTAGAGAAGCCTTCCAGTGAGTTTACCCGATCGGATTTGATAAAATATTTTAAAGACAATCAGATTGAGATGGTTAATTTACGTTATACCGGAGGAGACGGGCGCTTAAAGACCTTAAATTTCGCCATACAGTCCAGGGCTCATCTGGAGGAGGTTCTGACTTCCGGGGAGCGGGTTGACGGCTCCAGTCTGTTCAACCATATAGAAGCCGGTTCATCAGACCTGTATGTTGTTCCCCGTTACAAGACGGCATTTATAAATCCATTTGCAGAAATTCCGTCCATGGATATACTTTGTTCATTTTTTGACAAAGACGGCCATCCTTTATCCAATGCTCCGGAGAACATTTTACGCAAGGCCAATGAGACGTTAAAGCAGCAAACGGGATATGAATTTCACGCCATGGGCGAGCTGGAATATTATATTATCAGCGAGGAAGACACCCTTTTCCCCACGAAAGATCAGGCGGGCTATCATGAAGCCTCCCCGTTTAACAAATGGGAACATTTTCGTAATGAGGCTTTACGTCTCATATCATATTGTGGTGGAGCCGTAAAATACGGGCACTCAGAAGTCGGCAACTTCACTAAAAATGGCATTGCCTACGAGCAAAACGAAATTGAATTTCTTCCTGTAGCTGTGGAAGATGCAGCCGACCATCTTTTGGTAGCCAAGTGGATTCTCCGCGCATTAGCCTATCAATATGGTGTAACCCTGACATTTGCGCCGAAGATCACAGCCGGGAAAGCGGGCAGTGGCATGCATGTCCATACAAAGCTGGTCAAAGACGGCAAAAGTGTTATGACAGAAAACGGTAAGCTCAGTGATACGGCCAAAAAGGCGATCGCGGGCTATCTCGATCTTGGTGGATCGCTCACGGCATTTGGCAACACCATTCCCACTTCCTATCTCCGGCTGGTCCCTCATCAGGAGGCTCCCACCAATATTTGCTGGGGTGATCGTAACCGCTCCGTGCTTGTACGTGTCCCTCTTGGATGGGCGGGGGGTGCAGACATGGCAAAAATTGCCAACCCGCTGGAAGAAGAAACCACCTCCGACCCCAGAGAAAAACAAACCGTGGAGTTTCGCGCTCCCGACGGCTCAGCCGATATCTATCTGTTGCTGGCCGGACTTGCCGTCGCAGCAAGGCATGGCCTGCAAATGAAAAATGCCCTGGAATATGCTCAAAAAACTTATGTGGATGTGAACATTTTTGAAAAAGAGCACAAGGACAAGCAAAAAACATTGAAAGGGCTCCCGGCATCATGTGTGGAATCCGCTGAAAGGATCAAGCAGGATAAAGAAGTCTATACCCAATATGGAGTGTTCCCCGACTCAATGATCGATAGCATCGCCAATTCCCTTAAAGCCTTTAAGGATGAAACCCTGAGAAAAGAAATTGAATACAATCATGATAAGACTATGGATATAGTTCGAAAATACATCCATTGTGCTTAAAGCAAAGAATGAGTCCGGTCGAAAAAGGCGCTATTTGATTTTCAATGGCTTTTTAGACCGGCCCCCTAAAGGGTGAAGCTGCTGAAAATCATTCACCATTTTGGATGGAGCTAAGCTGATTTTCAACGGTTTTCTGTAATTGATCCACCGCCCGTGAGTGAGCCTGAGTATGCAGACTATCCACGGGCATTTCTTCTTCAAAAGGAAAATAGTCATCCCAATCGATTTCCCTGATCTTAGGGATAACGATATAGACCAGCGAAGCTACGGGTTCATATAAAACTGATTTTTCCCGTGTATCTTCTGCAATAAGGCGCCCGGAAGGATCTACAGACAATATCATATATAATAATACGCTAAGGACCATAGCGGCTTTAATAAGACCAAAAGCCGCACCGGCCAGTTTATTCAAAAAACCGAGCATGGCAATTTTTACCACCGTCTCCAAAAGCTTGCCGGTAAGATAGGTTAACAACACCACCGCGATAAACGTAAGTGCAAAGGCTGTAATGTGCAAGTAGTCCGTCTCAAGCTTCATCTTTTCAGTAAGCAAGCCTGCTGTATAATCCGAAAAATGATAAGCCAGGTAGACCCCTAATATTAAAGCAGACAGAGAGGCCAATTCAATAATAAGCCCTTTGCAGAAACCTTTATATGCAAACCAGAGAAGGGGGATGATCAGAATTATATCCACATAAGTTATTCCGGACATACCGTTAATCTTCTTTTAAGCGTTTTGCCATTTCCGTTACATACACAAAATCATTAATGACTTTATTTTTGGTATGCAGGATCTCATCTTTATTTCCTTTCCATGCAATAGAGCCTTTATCCACAAAGATAATCTGATCGCCCATACTCAACACGGAATTCATGTCATGCGTATTAATAATCGTAGTCATATTCAAGTCTTTGGTAAGCTCATTAATCAACTCATCAATAAGTACCGAGGTACGCGGGTCTAATCCGGAATTCGGCTCATCACAAAACAGATATTCGGGATTCATAGCAATTGCTCTGGCAATAGCAACCCGTTTATTCATTCCTCCGCTGATCTCGGCCGGAAATAATTTATTAATTCCCGTCATATTAACTCTTTCCAGGCAAAAATTCACTCGTTTAAGACGTTCATCATAGCTCCATTTGGTAAACATCGTAAGGGGAAACATGATATTCTCTTCCACGGTCATTGAATCAAATAAGGCACCCCCCTGAAATAACATCCCGATTCGTTGGCGCAGCCGCTTACGTTCCTGAAAGCTCATTTTACTGAAATTCCTTTTATCATAATAAACCTCCCCTTTATCTACCTCAACCAGGCCCAGGATACATTTCATCAACACGGTTTTCCCGGATCCGCTTTGACCAATGATCAAATTGTTTTTTCCCTTTTCAAATGTCGCAGAAATATCCTGTAAAACCAGGGTATCCTCAAATGATTTGGATATATCTTTTACCTCTATCATGTTAGCATCAATTGTGTAAGTATGAGATTGGCAAAAATGATCAGAATACTGCAATTCACTACAGCGCGGGTGCTACTCCGGCCCACTTCAATAGAACCTCCTTCGACAAAATATCCCTGATAAGCAGAAACAGAAGTAATTATAAAAGCAAAGATCGCTGTTTTAAAAAGAGCATAAAACACATCATACAGTTGAAAATATGACTTTAAGCCGAACACATATATATCACCGCTTATCGCTCCACTGGCGATGGCTCCAAGCCAGCCTCCAAAAATGCCGATGGTCATACTCAAAATTATCAGAAACGGATTGATAAAAACGGCAGCTAAAATTTTTGGAGCAACCAAAAAACTTGCCGGATTAACCCCCATAATTTCCATCGCATCAATTTGTTCAGAAATTCGCATGCTGCCAATTTCCGAAGCAATACTGGAACCTACCTTCCCCGCCAGAATAACACTGATAATCGTAGGAGAAAACTCTAAAATAATTGATTGCCGGGTAGTTAACCCAATGGCATAATCAGGTATCCATGGACTTTCCATATTAAAAGCAGCTTGTAAAGCAACTACAGCACCTACAAATAATGATATGATCAATACAATTCCTAATGAACTAACACCCAATGAATTGATCTCTACAAGAACCCGGTTCCAGAACACTCTTTGCTTTTCAGGCTTTTTCAGTGCCCGTAATATAAGTAACGTATACCTGCCTAAATGAAATAAAAACTTCATTATCAATTTTTTATATTACTTCTGCCGGCCTTGCCGGGAAACGTTTTTCGTACCAGGATTTTCGGAATACATGCTTCCGGATTAAATCCTTAATTGCTTTGCTAAAATAATACAATATTGACAAACACCATTTAATTGGCAAAGATCAAAAAAAAATTTATATTTTTGTGCATATGAAATGGCAAAAATTTATATCCCTGTTATTGATCATAATGCTGGCATTCAGTATTATATCTTGTTCTGCTTCACGCAAAACGCAGATAAAAAGGAATTGTGATTGTCCTTCATTCAGTAAAGCCGATATTGATGTTGATCCCCAACGAACAAGAAAAGTCCCTTTTTCAATACATTCCTCCTTCTGCCCATACGGTAGTTATGCAATGGATTAACCATTATCCGGTTTATATCCGTATAGTAAACAGGAGGAACTCCAAAGCCGGCGACTACCGCTATACAGGCAAGGAAACGCCGGCACGGATCACAATCAACAGAGATGAAAACAAGTACCGGTTTTTGTTTGTTTTGACCCATGAGTTGGCTCATCATATCTCTGTCACAAAAGCAGATAAACGCATAAAGCCCCACGGCAAGGAATGGAAGGAAAACCTCTTTGAGATGCTTTTGCAACTGCAAAATGAAAAGGTTTTCCCCGAAGATATCACCTTAGCCTTACCTACTTCCCCTGA
>JAWOBQ010000072.1:0-12704 GCA_046484255.1 Bacteroidales bacterium
TTTGATTTTCACCGGCTTTTTACCCCGGACCCTAAAGGGTGAAGCCGCTGAAAATCAGCTCCCTTTAGGGTTGGGGTAAAGCTGATTTTCACCGGCTGTGATAAATTTAGTGTTTTTAGACCGGACTCTTTATAAATTCTTTATATATTCGTGCCGTTAATAAAGCGAGGGATAATGTAATTTTAAATCCGGAAAACGAATTTTATATGCCTGAACAATCAAAGGGGAAAATATCCCAGATCATAGGTCCGGTCGTGGATGTGGTTTTTGAAAACCCGGAAGATATTCCCAATATTTATGATGCATTGCATGTGGAAAACAATTTGGGAGAGGTAATTGTATTGGAGTGTCAGCAAGACATAGGGGAGAACACAATACGCACGATCGCGATGGACGGGACCGAAGGGTTGTCTCGTGGCAGGGAAGTTACTGCTATGGGCCGGGGAATTACAATGCCGGCGGATGAAAGTATTCGCGGGCGCTTATTTAATTTGATCGGCGATCCTATAGATGGGTTAAAACCGGTGGAAGCGAAAAACTACTATGAGATTCACCGGGACCCGCCTAAATATGAGAACCTGAGGACGTCTACCGAGATCATGCATACGGGGATAAAAGTGATAGACTTGATCGAGCCTTACTCCAAAGGGGGGAAAGTAGGTCTTTTTGGCGGGGCCGGAGTAGGAAAGACAGTTATCATTATGGAGTTGATCAATAATATTGCCAAGAGTTATTCGGGCTTATCTGTGTTTGCCGGAGTAGGTGAACGTACGCGCGAGGGGAATGACTTGTTGCGGGAGATGATCGAGTCGGGCGTAATTCAATATGGGGATGCCTTTTTAAAGGACATGGAAGAAGGAGGTTGGGACTTATCAAAAGTAGATTATGAGAAGCTAAAGGAATCCCAGGCTACTTTGGTTTTCGGGCAGATGAATGAGCCCCCCGGAGCTCGTGCAAGGGTGGCCCTTTCGGGGCTTTCTGTGGCGGAATATTTTCGTGATGGGGATGACAAATCGGGGGGACGGGATATTCTCTTGTTTATAGATAATATTTTCCGGTTTACCCAAGCCGGGTCTGAAGTGTCTGCCCTTCTTGGACGTATGCCCTCGGCAGTAGGATACCAGCCGACACTTGCTACGGAAATGGGGCTAATGCAAGAACGGATCACCTCTACCAAGAGAGGATCGATTACTTCTGTACAGGCCGTTTATGTGCCTGCAGATGACCTTACCGACCCGGCCCCCGCTACTACCTTTGCCCACCTGGACGCCACAACTGTCCTTAGCCGTAAAATTACCGAGCAGGGTATTTATCCCGCTGTCGATCCATTGGATTCAACCTCCCGAATACTGACACCCGAAATTGTAGGAGAAGAACATTATAATACCGCCCAAAAGGTGAAAAATATCCTTCAACGATACCGCGAACTACAGGATATTATCGCGATCCTCGGAATGGAAGAGCTTTCTGAAGAAGATAAAAAAGTGGTCTACCGCGCCAGACGCGTACAACGGTTCCTGTCCCAACCCTTTCACGTTGCAGAGCAGTTTACCGGGATCCCGGGGGTGATCGTGCCTGTGAAAGATACCATAAAAGGGTTTAATATGATATTGGACGGGGAACTGGATATGTATCCCGAAGCGGCTTTTATGTTTTGCGGAAATATTGAAGAAGCCATCGAAAAAGGTAAGAAAATGCTGGAAGAGAGTGAAAGCTAAGTGGATTATAAGGAAACCTTGGGAATGATCGGCGCTATTCTGAATATTAGGGGAATTGAATAAATTAACGATCTGTGCCATTGAGCACGGCTAGTAAATTCAAAAATGAAATATGCAATGGGAGAAAACAAATATATATTTCAGGCTACGGGGCAAAAAGCCGATGAAAATCTAAAGGTCCCTTTGTAGACCGGAGGAATGAACTTTTTATTCGAATAGAGCCTAAAGAATTAAACAGATGAAGATCGAGATTTTAACACCTCAGCAAACCCTTTTTGAAGGAGAAGGAGAACGGATACAGTTGCCCGGTGCGGACGGATTATTTGAGATCCTGAAAAACCATGCTCCTATGGTTTATGTGCTGAAACAGGGGAAAGTGCGGATCATTGACCGGCAAAACCAGCGGCAGTACATTGAAATAAAAGGAGGAGTTGTTGATGTTAAGGATAATGTGGTAAAAGTGCTGGCGGATTGATAGCCCCAGCAATACAGCAATAAAGAAAAGAAAAAGCTGCCGGCTTGCAATGCATGCCGGCAGCTTTTATATGAATACCCTGCTTGTATCCGTTTCGCAATTTAACGCTCCGTATCAATAATAGAAGTCTTTTTCAGCGACGGATGTCAGTTTTCCGATAGCAGCTTCATAGTTGGTGGTGCATCGGATAGTTATTTTCCCTTTGGTTTGGGGGCCGGGTAACGGGAAAATGGTTGTGTTGGCCAGTTGTCCGTTGATATGCTGGTATACAGTGTTTAAATTACTTCCACTGGGGCTCCAGAAGAACTGCCCTCCTGTTTGGCCGGAGATGTTTTTCAGTACCGTAGTATCCGGATCATCCCCGTACCCTATGGAATATATTGGAACTTGTTCGATTATTGAGTTTAGGATCAGGGAATCCGAACTAAGCGGGGGCTGATTGTTTTTCCCATCGGTAAATCCAACTACTGAGGGTAGATAGTTTGGATTTTGTATCGCTAAGGTAAGTACGTCGTACAGGCCTAACTCTAAAGCTTCATATAAAGCCGTGGAGTTTTGTCCCGGAAAAGTGGTATCTCCCAGCCCGGCCAATAACAAATTCTCGTTATCTGTCAGAGGAACAGTGATCTGGATGTTCTTGCTGAACTTAATGAGCTCAATCTGGTCGTAGGGGTTTTTCAGGCTGATAAAAGTCGCAGCCGCAGTTTCCATGGCCGGAATAGAAATGGTATCTGTAAACATGCTCCCGGAATAATCAAGGGCCAGGGCGGTGATGATCAGGTTGGGAAGCTGACCCGCCCCCATAGGTGTCATCTTTTCAACGTCACCGTTTTCCGCGATCATCTCAAAAGTGAAATTGTCTTTGTCCAGACCTGTGATCGCTTTGCCATGTTGATCAGTCACATTTATAAATACATTGATGCCTCCTTTCCCATTTTCTACAATACGTGGAATGGAGGATTTAATAGCTGTGGTTTTAAAGTCTTTCTGCCCTTCGGGTTCAAACGTTTCTTTCTCGCAAGAAGTGAATATCAAAACTGAAAAAACTCCTAAGAAAAAAACTGCGGGTAAATAATTTTTCATTTTCATATGGTTATTTTTTTGTCAAACCGCTGCCGTTTTACCGCCCAGGACCTGGCCCGGTTTTTTTGCAGCTATTTGATCATTGTGAATTTTATTCTGCGGCGCAATATACAAAGAATTTTGGCTTTTGTCAAGCGTTATCATAATTTATATAATGGAAATTTATATATTTTGTTTTTTTATATTTGAGGCTGCCCGAATATTTGAGGCTGCCCGAAAATGCAAGATTTATTATACCCGCTGAAAATCAGCCACCCTTTAGGGATTGGGTAAAGCTGGTTTTCAGTGGCTGTAATAAATTTCGTGTTTTTAGACCGGACTCAATAATAAATCACAAAAACAGAGCTTTATAAAAGTAAACAGATTTCAAAATAATGAAATCCAATGCTTCATATTTTTTCATTCATTTTTAACCGGACAATAGTGATATAAATGGTTATTTTTGTATTATGCGAAATGCGTTTTTGCGTTACATAGAAAAGGAGTGTCTGATTTCCCCTGGCCAGAGGGTTTTGTTGGGCATTAGCGGGGGTGTTGACTCGATGGTTATGGCAGAGCTTTTTTCTGCGGCGGGCATTCCTCATGCTTATGCGCATTGCAATTATATGTTGCGTGGGGATGAATCCATGCGGGATGAGGCATTTGTTTGCCGGTATGCTGAGGATAAAGGGGTTGAGGTTTTTGTAAAGCGTTTTGATACGGGTTTGTATGCCGCCCGGAATAATATTTCAATTCAAATGGCGGCGAGGCAGTTGCGTTTTGAATGGTTTGAAGAGATATTGGCGCAGAGTGATTATGATCTGGTTTCAACAGCTCATCATAAGGATGATCAGATCGAGACGTTTTTTTTAAACCTGATGCGCTCTACCGGCATAGCGGGGCTCCATGGTATTTTGCCCAGGCGGGATAAGCTTATTCATCCGTTGTTATTTGCCTTCCGGGAGGATATTCTTGAGTTTGCGCGACGGAATAATATTGCCTTTTGTGAAGACAGCAGTAATAAGAGCCTGAAATATGCCAGGAATAAGATAAGAAAGCAGATTATTCCACTATTGGAAGAGTTACATCCCAATTACAAGCAAATACTAACCTCAAATATTAAGCGTATACGGGAAACTGAACAGATATACCGCGAGGCTGTTGAACGTGTTATTGAGGAACTGGAAACGACAAAAGATAACTTTCCGGCCATTAATATTGAAAAGTTAAAGGCTACGCGTTCTCCTTCCACATATTTATTTGAGTACTTGTCGCGTTATTATTTTAAATATGCCACTGTAGAAGATATTATTGATTCGTTGCAGGGCAGCCCGGGGAAGGTTTTTCATTCTCCTACGCATAGGGTATATCTTGAGCGGGAGTATCTTGTGATCAAAAAGCAGGAAGAGGAGCAAGAGCCTCAATTTTTATATCTGGAAGAAAGTGATATTCCGGGGTATATTGACAAACCCTTGCGGCTTTCGTTTTCCTGGCTTGAGAACACGCCTGATTTTTCAATAACCTCAAGCCCGAATACGGCATTGATAGATGCTGATCAACTGGAGTGGCCTTTACATTTGGGGGTATGGAAAACGGGAGAGCATTTTTACCCGCTGGGGATGGAGCAGGCCAAAAAGATCAGTGATTTTCTTATAGATGAGAAGATCCCTGTGTATGAAAAGCATAATACCTTTGTATTACGGTCGGGCAGGCGGGTTATATGGATAGTGGGCAAACGCCTGGATCATCGTTTCAGGATCACTGATCATACCCGGAATATTTTAAAGATAAAACGTTTAATCGATTAATATGGCATTGATAAAAGAAGTTAAAGGATTAACACCGGTTTTCGGAGCGGATTGTTTTCTGGCGGATAATGCGACAATAATTGGAGATGTGAAAACCGGCGATGGATGTAGCATATGGTTTAATGCGGTGATTCGCGGGGATGTGCATTATATCCGGCTGGGGAATAAGGTAAATGTTCAGGATGGGGTTGTTATACACGGAACCTACCGGAAGAACCCTACGAATATTGGCAATAATGTATCCATCGCCCATAACGCTGTTGTGCATGGTTGCACAATACATGATAATGTGCTGGTGGGTATGGGAGCTATTATCATGGATGAGGTGGTTGTAGAAAGCCATTCGATCATAGCTGCCGGTGCGTTGGTAAAAAAGGGCACTCATATTGAAGGAGAAAGTGTGTATGCAGGGGTGCCGGCGAAAAAAGTAAAAACGATTGAAAAGGACCTTTTGGAAGGCGAAGTCGAGCGTATTGCCAATGCGTATAATTTGTATGCCGGCTGGTATAAGCCATAAAAAAACCGGCGGCAAGCCGGTTTTATGCTGCTATGAAGTCTTGTAAATAGGATCTTCTGTACAGAGACATGATTACTAAGACAGCTTGTCCTCATTTACAGACAAACACTAATTACATGTCCATATCCGGGTCTTCTGTTGGTGTAGGCGTTGGTGTTGGTGTAGGCGTTTCCATTTCAAGTTGTTGTTCTTCGTCAGGGATGGGGACATCTTCAATATCCAGTTTCTTTCGTACCCTGGGCATAATATCCTTTCCTTTATCCCCGATATATACCACAGCTCCTGTGGAAGTATCCAGGATATATGTATACCCTTCTTCTTCAGCTACTTCATCAATAGCTTCCTGGGCCCGTTCAAGAATAGGCTGTAACAATTGCTGTTCTTTTTCCTGCAATTCTTTTTGAGCGTTTTCCTGATACTTGCGTATGCGCTCTTCCATTTGCATTAGTTCTTCCTGCCGGGTTTCTTTCATAAGGCGTGGCATGCTTTCTTCTTCCGACATGTATTTTTCGTACTTGGTTTGAAACTCTTTTTGATATTCCTGCAAGTCATTTTGTAATGAACGGGCATGCTTTTCGAGTGCCGCCTGGGCTGTATCTCTGCCGGGCATGATCTGTAATAGGTTTGATGTATTGATATGACCTAATTTTTGGGCTTGCGCGAGGCTAAACCCTGCGGAGGCCAATAACAAGATCGTGGCCAACAGTATTCTCGGAATAAAATTCATATAGCTGTTATTTTTTAATAAATTTTGACAAATCTACGGATAAAGTGAATTTTAGCAAGGATAAAATCAAAAAAATGTTAATCATCTTTTGAGTCAAGACCTCCCGGGCGGTATCCCATATTATTGAGGACTTTGTCGCTGATGTCAAACCGTTCGTTGGTATAAAGCATCGTCAGCGAACCGGCTTTATCAAAGATCACGGCATAGTTTTCCTGTTCAGAAATATCTTTGATGGCATCATAAACTTTGTCTTGTATGGGCTCTATAAGTTCCTGTCTTTTTTTGAACAGGTCTCCGTTCTGGCCAAATCTTTGTTTTTGCAATTCTTTAGCTTCTTTTTCTTTCTGAACAATTTCTTCTTCCCGTTTCTTTTTCATATCGGAGGGGAGCAGGACAGCTTCCGATTGGTATTCGTTATAGAGTTTATCAATTTCCGCGAATTTTTTTTCAATTTCTTCCTGCCATTGCACGGACAGTTCATCGAGTTTATTTTGCGCGACCTGATATTCCGGGATATTTTCCAGGATATAGTCGCTATCCACGTATGCGAATTTTTGCGCAAATGTGAGGCTGGCCATAGCAAGCAAAGCGGTGGTAATGATTACTTTTTTCATGATGTTCCTCCTGTTTTAAAAGGTTATTCGATAGAATTATTAATAGAGAAGTGGAATTGTCCACCGCCGGCTCCGGGGCTTCCAGGGACTTCGTCGAAGCCGTATCCCCAGTCGATCCCAAGCAATCCGAACATGGGAAGGTTGACTCTGACACCCACTCCGGCAGACCTTTTCACGTTATAGGGGTCAAAACTTTTGAATTTTGTCCAGGTGTCACCTGCTTCTGCAAAGCCCAACACATAAATCGTGGCTTGCGGGTTCAGGGATACAGGGTATCTGAGCTCGAAGGTATACTTATTGAAAATGCTACCTCCTATATAGTTACCGTTCTCTCTTGGGGTTAGCGTTTGATTCCCGTATCCACGCATTCCTATTAGTTCACGTCCGTCTAAGGCATATCCGGAAAGCCCGTCACCTCCGAGATAAAAGCGTTCAAAGGGGGCAATTCCAATATCTCTGTTGTAAAGACCTAAAAACCCAAACCGGGTTCTTAAACTTGCAACCAAATTTCCTGCCAAACTTGTATACCATGAGGAGCCAAACTTCCATTTATGATATTCTATCCATTGGAACTTCTCGGCATCGGAGGCATTTGCGTAATCTTTTCCGGAAAGAATTGAATAAGGGGGGGTCGCTTGTACAGACAATTGTACTTCGGAACCTTTTCGTGGGAATATCGGCTGGTCGATGGAGTTTCTGGAAAGGTTTATAGTGTAGCTGATGTTGTTGGCGTTCCCATTGCTAAAGGAAAAGCTCGAATAGTAGTTGTTGAGCTTATAGTTTTGAAATGAAAGGCTTTGATAAAGTGTAAAATAGTCGTCCGGCCATTCCAGTCGCTTGCCCAAAGATACGGAAGCACCATTTATCCGGATTGATTGCCGGTTTTCTTCCCCTTTCGGGATGCCATTGGATTGAACGGAATGATATAATGATACGCTGAAGGCGTTAGGTTTTTTTCCGCCCAGCCAGGGCTCGGTAAAAGACATATTGTAGGCCTGGTAAAAGGCTCCGTTACTTTGCCCGCGGATGCTTAACTGTTGGCCGTCTCCATGCGGAATGGGATTCCAGGCTTCGCGTTTGAACAGATTCCCCAGGGAAAAGTTATTAAAGCTAACTCCTATCGTGCCCACAATACGGCCCATTCCCCAGCCTCCGGATAATTCAAACTTATCGGTAGAGGTCTCTTCTACAATATATTCTATGTCTACCGTGCCATCTTCCGGATTGGGCTGCGGCCTTACATCCAGCTCTTCAGGATCAAAATATTTCAGCTGGTGAAGCTCCCGCTGGGTCCGGATAATCTCTGAGCGATTAAATAAATGCCCGGGCTTGGTCCGCACCTCCCGTAATATTACATGGTCTTTGGTGCGTGTATTTCCCTTGACAGATACGTTCCTTACGATAGCTTGTTGCCCTTCATAAATACGGATCTCAAGATCTATTGAATCGGCTTCTACCTGTACTTCTACTGGATCTAAATTAAAAAACAAATATCCCTCGTCCAAATAAAGAGAACTTATGTCACTGCCTCCTTCAATGTCCATGTAAAGCCTGTTTTCCAACCTGCTTTGGTTATAGATGTCTCCGGATTTTATGCCCAGGATTTGCTGAAGTTCTTTATCGGTATAAACCGAATTTCCAACCCATTGGATATCCCTGAAATAATATTTGTCGCCCTCTTTTATATGAATATCAATGTTCATGCTTTTCTCATCATACATATAGGTAGTATCCCATAGGATCTTGGCATCCCTGTAGCCCAGTTCGTTGTATTTGCTGATGATCTTTTGTTTATCCTTTTGATAGAGGTCTTTAATGAATTTGGAAGATTTAAATATGCGGAAAAAGAATTTTTCTTTGGTTTCATCCATGGCTTTTTTTAGTTGTCTGTCGGATAAGTGATTGTTGCCGATAAAGTTGATTTCATTAATCTTGATCCGCTCGCCACGGTCTATATGGATATCCAGGATCAGGCCGTCCCGGCTGCTGGTATCCTGTTTTTGCTTTATTTCAGTGGAAACATTCAGGTATCCTTTGTCTTCGTAATAATCATGGACAATATCGCGTATTCTGTTGAATACATGTTCGGTAACCATGTCTCCCCTAACCAGTTTCATCTTGTCCCGGATATCGTCGGCATGGGATTTCCGTGTGCCTTTAATGGAGAATTTTGATAATCTGGGGCGTTCTTTCAGGACGTATTCCAGAAATATTGTATTTCCCTGTATTTGTGTAGCGTTAATGTCTATCTCTTCAAACAAGCCCTGGTCCCACAAGCGTTTCACTGCTTTTGTAATATCTTCTCCCGGAACTTCAATTTTGTCTCCTACGGAAAGCCCGCTTATTGTTATTATAACATTATGATCCAGGTTTTCAGCCCCGCTAACAGTAATCCCCCCTATGGTATAGGTTTTGGGGGATGAGTAGTCCATTGTGGAAGCTTTATTATCCAGGGATATTTGTCCGGCAGCCATGTACGGGATTAGCAGTAGTATTGAAATAAGAGAAATTCCTTGGGTTATTCGCATTTTTTGCTTTCGATTAATTGTTGACTTGTTTTTCCAAATCTTCTTTCACGACACTGAAAACTCAAAATAGCCTCGTAGAGGTCTTTTTTGGAAAAATCAGGCCAGAGGGTATGGGTAAAATAAAGCTCGGCATAAGCGATTTGCCAAAGCAGGAAGTTTGATATTCTTTGTTCCCCGCTTGTTCTGAGCAGAAGCTCTATGTCTGGCATTCCGGCAGTAGAAAGGTAATTGCTAAAAGTAGTCTCATCAATGTCCTGGAGCTTCAATGTTTGGTTTTTTACATCCCGGGCCATCTTTTTTGAAGCCTGTGTGATATCCCATTTCCCGCTGTAGTTCAACGCAATGTTTAATGTCATCCGGTTGTTGTTCGCTGTTTTTTCCATAGCCAACTTCACCTGATGCTGGCATTTTTCGGGCAGGGAATTGAGGTCGCCAATAGTATTGAGCCGGATATCATTTTTTATTAAGGTATCGGTTTCTGTGTGGATTGACTTGATGAGTAATTCCATTAAGGCGTTAATTTCTTGCTCGGGTCTTTTCCAGTTCTCTGTAGAAAATGCATAGAGTGTAAGATACCCCACGCCAAGCTCAGCAGCAGCTTCTGCCGATTCCCTTACAGCATTTACGCCGTTTTGGTGCCCAAATACTCTGGGCCGGTTATGCCTCTGTGCCCATCTTCCATTGCCATCCATAATTATAGCAATGTGTTTTGGAAGTCGTTGGAGGTCTATTTTTTCTTTCAGTTTTGTCATTATTAAAACTGGAAACGGTGAATTTGCAGTGGTATTGTATTTAAAACAGCTAATTTATGTTAAAACAGGTAATAGTCTTTATATTTATTATAGTCTTTATAAGCCGGGCAGTCTTCTTGCCTGGGCCCTTTTATGTTAAAGCTCATTGTAATGCCAAAGAATGAATACCAATCGTCGTTTTCGGAATTGCCTCTTTGCATTCCGGACATTTCCTTGGCGGCTTCTTCCGGGTATTGATTTCCATATTCCTCTATGCCATCAAGCTCGAAACTCCTGTTTGCTAAAAACATAGAGATTTCGGTGTTTTCTGATTTCAACACTTCCGGGTCTACATAGGTTGTGCTTACGTCGTCCAGGTAATCGGTGAAGGTTTTGCGCATACCCCATTCCAATCCTAAACTGAATGAATTGGAAACGTTCCATTTTATGCCGAACCCGAAGGGGATGCTCACCTGTGTTAAGGCATAAGGTTTCCGGTCGGGGTATTCCGTGGAACCCTGCCCTTCTGTTCCAAGGGGTTGCAACTCATACCAGCCTTTGTAAGGATCACCGGGCGTAGTGCGCGACCAGGGCCCATCATACTTGGCCATGGGATTAAAAGAAAATATGGAGACACCGGCAAAGATAAAAGGAGTAAAGCGTTTCCCGCTATTTCCCGGGGCATAAGGCAAAAAATTTAATTCGGCAAGGCTTGCAAATTCTATGAGCGGCGATTTGAACATCAGATTCCTGCTTTGCAATGCCTTTTTGTTATCGGCATCGTCACCGCGTAAAGTGCCATATTTCCCGTGTATCCGGAAAGCCCAGCGGTCGTTGTATAAAAACCGGTAAACGATGCCAAATGACGGGCTCAGTTCTCCTAAATATGCGTTTTCATTTAAGTCTCCAAGGTAATACGAAGCTCCGCCAAAAAGCCCTAATTCGTGGCGCCTTTCTAACTTTTGTGAAAATAAGCTTGTTACTGCCAGGAGGAGTACGAGGGTTGTGATTGTTTTTTTCATTTTTCCGTGATTCTTAACGATGACAAATATATTTAAAAAATCGGACTTTATACTTTATGATGTTTAATTTCGCATGTCTAAGCCCCAGTTTAGCTTGTTCCTTAAGGTGTTAAAAAAATTTTCCTCAGGCATTTTGACCAATTTTACATCAAAGGACGCTCTACGTATTTGAAAAACTTCCGACACATCAAATAATAGGGTGCGTGAATCCAGTGAAGCCGTGAAGTTCTCTTCCCGGCCGCGAACTTTAATCGAAACTTGGCTGCTATCAGGTAAAACGATGGGGCGTACTGTTAAATTGTGGGTGGCAATGGGAGTGATAATAAAAGTACTTGAATCCGGAGTGATAATCGGGCCATTACAACTTAATGAGTATCCTGTAGAACCCGTGGGCGTCGCGATGATCAGGCCGTCTGCCCAGTAGGAATTCAGAAAAACAGTGTTAATGAAAACATCCACAGTGATCAGGTTATGGGTGTCGTGCTTGTGAATGGTAAGATCGTTAAGCCCAAAATTTAGTTCCCCAAAGAGATTATGTGTGGAGGTTACATTTAGAAGACTCCGGGTTTCGGTGGTGTAGTTGTTGCTTACAAGATTTTGTACCGAAGAAATAATGTCCTCTTGTGAAATGCTTGAGAGAAAACCCAAACGGCCAAGGTTTAAGCCTAAGACCGGAATAGATGAATCTCTTATCAGGGTTATTGAATCCAGTAATGTCCCGTCTCCTCCAACCGAGATCATTACATCGGTATTGGTGCGGATGTCCTGGTAACTGCTGAACAAAGCAGGCGTGCCGGAAAAAAAATCATAGGGCTGAAGACCGGTATAGAATGGCTCGTAAATAGAAAATTCCGCGTCACTGTTTTCCAGCGTGCTAATGAATTGCCTGAAAATATCCTGATCAGAATGGTCCAATCGTTTGCCAAATATTGCTATATTCATTGCGAAAATGGTTTGATATTTGGTTATAGTATCGTAAAATTAAAAAGTTACACTCAGCAAAGATAAATGGAATATTTAATTTTTTGCAAGTGAATTGAATTGACCCCCTAATAAATCTGACATAATTATCAATAAAAATTAGTAATTCTGCAAGCAGACATGAGTCCGGTCTGAAAACACTAAATGTATCCCAGCCGCTAAAAATCAGCTTTACCCCATCCCTAAAGAGAGGCTGATTTTCAGCGGCTTCACCCTTTAGGGTTCGGGGTAAAAAGCCGGTGAAAATCAAATGTGACCTTTTTAGACCGGACTCATTTATTCAAAAAATAAAGCCAAAAAACGTTGCGACAGCTCGTAAGGGGATTTCTCACTGCACAAACCTCCGCTAAAATCCGCGGAATCCGCCAAAATCCGTGTAATCAGTGTGAACCGGTTTGCTTGTTCGGGATGACAGGGTCTTTCATAATACACTGTCATTTCGATGGAATTTTTTCGGAGCGGAGCGGAGAAAAAACGACTGAGAAATCCCCATAATGCAACGCTTTTTATGCAGTTGTTTT
>JAWOBQ010000219.1:0-3779 GCA_046484255.1 Bacteroidales bacterium
CCCTTAGCTCAAGAACGGAGAACTCAACCAACACCTGATCCTTCCCCGGGCTTTGCTCCATGTCCTGATCATCCGGTACAGTTAACCGGTTGAGCCTGTTGTAAAAAAAGCCTATGATGCAGATAGCAAGATCATACTTCTTATCGATTATTTCCTCAAGCTTTCTTCTGCTATGAAGGCGCCTTACAACCAGGTTATCTTTTGAATACGCTGTTCTCTTACTGTAAATCCAATTTTTAATGGCCCAGAAGTTGATAATGGTTTTAACCTTTCCGGATGTTATATTACTGCATCCTTGTTCTTCCAGTTTTTCGTTCAGGCTTTTATTATGGAATACCGCTTCTTCTTCACTAAAGGTGTTCAGCAGGATCTTTTCTATTTTTCTAAATTCCTTCACAACACTAAGCGACTGGTTTTTACCTTGTTTTCCTTTTATAACAAAGGCGGTTAAATCTTTGGTATCGGCCAGGATTTTAATATCCCGGAGCAAGTTTACAATCCGGATCACTTGTTCTTTAGGAATTCCGAGGTGGTCACTAATATAGTCTATCCGGGATTCGGCTTTTTCATCATCATGCTGTTTCCGGCTTTTAACGGAAAACAGTTTTTTAATAATCCGGATGGCCTGTTCTTTTTGTTTTTCATTAAATATCTCAGCATGTGATATTTTATCGATTGCCTGTTGTGCATTTTTTGTAAGGATGCTATTGGCAAATACCCCTGGCATATTTTGGCCGCGTTTAAGATAGCCGGCTTCTTCCAGGGCAGCAATGGCTGTAGTTACGCGGGTTTCTATTTCAGCAACGTTATCATCCCACCCTGCTTTTCGGGCAATCTCCAGGGCAGAGTTAGAGATTCTGGAACGGAACCTGGTAATCTCTTTGATGGCACGCCAAACCTGTTGTATCTCATTGACAGAAAGCCTGGTCTGGTTTAACAGCACAAAATGTTTGCTCAGGTCCTCTTCATTGTACAGCACATAGCACTCGGCCATGATATTTTCATCCCTTCCGGCCCTTCCCGCCTCTTGCACATAGTTCTCGAGGGAATCAGAAATATCGTAATGGATAACCATCCCCACGTCCTTTTTATCCACACCCATCCCGAAGGCGGAAGTTGCCACGATAACCGGAACTTTCCCGTCGATAAAAGCATTTTGATTATCCGACTTTTCTTTCACATCCATTTTCCCATGATAAGGCCGTGCCGTGATGCCATCCTCGTTTAGCCTTGCTGCCAACTGATTCGCTTTCCTTGTCCTGGACACATATACGATCGCCGGACATTCTTTCTCCTCCACCAAATTCCTTACCGCCTGATACTTCTCCTGTTCTCCTTCTTTTTCAAAAACCCTGTAGGTAAGGTTCTTCCGGGCAGTTTTGGCCGTAAACAGCTGCAGTTCCAGCTGCAGTTTTTCCCTGAAATAGCTGCAAATATCCTGGATAACCAGTTGCTTGGCCGTTGCTGTAAAGCATGAAACGGGAATGGCTTCGTCAAGCTGTTTCTTTTCCTGCACGGACTTAATAAAATCACCAATATACAGGTAGTCCACCCTGAAGTCTTGCCCCCAGGCTGAAAAGCAGTGTGCTTCATCAATCACAAAGCGAGTGATCTTCCGGCCGGTTATCCGTCGCTCAATGGATGGAGATCGCAGCGATTCGGGGGAGATATAAAGAATGGAAGCTGAACCGTCTTCCACACGTTCAAATGATTTGGCTCTTTCAACAGGATCCAGCAATCCATTTATGGTCACGGCATCTGTAATGCCAAGTTTTTCCAGATTATCTACCTGGTCTTTCATCAGCGACTGCAGCGGAGAGATAATGACCGTTAGTCCTTTAACCGTTTCCCCACTCATCAGCGCCGGGACCTGAAAAGTGATGGATTTTCCGCCGCCCGTTGGAAAGACCGTCAATATAGACTTTCCGTCCACCGCTGCTTTCATGGCATTTTCCTGGAGAGGCTTGCCATCAAAAGTTTTAAATGAATCAAATCCAAAAAACCGTTTTAACCCAATGCGCGTATCCAAAGCCTTATGGCAATAGGCACAACCTCTTAAGCAAGGCTTGTTGCGCAACTGAAACATGACTTGTTCCACTTCCGGATAATTTCTTATCACCCAGGGAGGAGTTATAGAATGGCGATCTCCGGCATGAATTAATGCAAGACAATAGGCCAGTGCTACGGGGTGCCGGGAAATGATCCGGGACAAACCGGCATGTTCGCAAATGTCATTTTCAAACGTTTCCCGGATAGCTTTTTCCGGATTGGTGCGAGAAGCAGTATATTCCATAAAGCGAAAGAAAGCAAGAAATTCTTTCTGCCGGTGCAGCAACAAATACAAAATATCCTTTAACGCCTGCTTTGTTCTGCCAAATTCTTCCACCTCATCCTCAAACAGTTCTTTGGCTTTGATGGCATCATTAAGGGGATTATTCAATGCTTCCGTCTGAAGCTTGTCGTCTTTAAGCAAAGCGTGATAAGGCTTTCGCGGAAAAAGCAGAGGGGAAAGGGGAAGCGTATCCATAATATGAGTACCCCTTATTCCGGCTTCAGCTATTCCTTTACCTATATAGTTAAGATCATGGCTAAGGATATTATGGCCGCAAATAAAGTCTACCCCCCTGACAAAACGGACAAACTCAGCCACAGAAGCACCATGAAAGCGGCTGCCGTCGCTTTTTATGCTTCCGATATCACGGAGCTTCCCGTAGCGTGTATCCACCTCCGTGTCCACAAATGCAATGGACTTCATGGGCTCAGAATTTTATAATAAGGTTGCTTCCAACCCCCTAATACAATTTGCTCCAAAGATAAAAATAAAGAGACAACTCAAATAGTTCCCCTGCTGAAGTTTTCTCAACGCAATTCCTATGTCCGCCACATTTTAAGAAGCTAAAAAAGCCCGCTAAAGTCAGTGTTTAGTTCACAATGTTCGAGTTCGGGGCCTGCCCCGTATTTATCGAGGGGGGGGTGCCGAAGTATTTTTCAAAAATCCACACCCCATTCAGAATTATTTTGTAAATTTGTCTTTATTATAATTGGGATCGGATAAAACACTCAATTTCAATTAGCAGCGAATATTAGTTGTTTCTATTTCCTGTCCGGCCTCATCAAAAATTTTCTTATGCTCGGAGCAATTACCGGAGATGTTATAGGTTCTGTTTATGAATGGAACAACATCAAGACCACAGCATTTCCGCTGTACAATGAGGATTCGTTTTTCACCGACGATACGGTACTGACCATCGCCATCGCCGATGCCATTTTACGGGGCACGGATTTCGCATCCTCGTTGAAAAAGTGGGGCCGGGCATACCCCGATTCAGGCTATGGTGGCAACTTCATGCTTTGGTTGCAGTCGGGATCAATGGCTCCATACAATAGCTGGGGCAACGGCTCGGCCATGCGGGTTAGCCCTGTGGGGTTTGCCTTTAACCGTCTGCAGGAAGTCCTGGAAAAGGCGAAAGCCACAGCCGAAGTTACCCATGATCATCCGGAGGGAATAAAAGGCGCGCAAGCCACCGCTGCAGCAATCTTTTTAGCCCGCAATGGCTCGTCCAAAAAACAGATCAAACAGTATGTTGAAAAAACCTTTGGCTATGATCTCTCCAAAACGCCTGAACAGATCAGGCCCGGTTATACGTTTGATGTAAGCTGCCAGGGCTCCGTCCCGGAAGCCATAATTGCTTTTCTGGAAAGCACAGACTATGAACATGCCATCCGGCTGGCCATCTCACTGGGAGGAGACAGCGATACCATCGCCTGTATCACCGGCG
>JAWOBQ010000313.1:0-3195 GCA_046484255.1 Bacteroidales bacterium
TTGCGGCTTGCTGGTGAACAGTTCCAGAGGCATCATTTTTGCCTCAAGCGGAAAGGATTTTCATAGCAAAGCCAGAGAAAATGCTAAGCATATTCAGCAACGAATGGAAAAACTGCTTAAAGATAATGGGGTTACAGGGTAAAAATGGAGTGCCATCGATTGATGTCTTCCCTTACCTAGTGTCTGTCGATAAAGTCGAGTGTTTGATTCACAATGTTCGAGATCAAGGCTTGCCCCGTTTTTATCGGGTGTTTACTCCGTTTTTTTTTATCGGGGCGTGCGAACCGAACGAAGTGAGCTCTTGAACACCTTTAAAAAAATTAATGTTGTGAAAAAAATTTTAAACCGCAGTATACTAATGTATATGAGGATTTAAAATTTGAGCAACAACGCAGATATCGGACATTATGGACAAACACTACCTATGAAAATAGATCAATAGAAAATTGTAATTTTTTAAACTTAAAATTTAATAAACTATGCGCTTTACGTTAATTTGGGTAAGTATTTTAATTATGGCTTCATTCTCCGGGGTCTCTCAGAATACGGATCAGAATAAAAATGGGCAGGAAAAGGCCGGGGCTTCGGCTGCATCCATCCCGCAATATGATGTTTTTAACCCAATGTTAGACGGCGATTCTGTTCGTTTATGTAACGACCGGCCATGCCATGGCCGTATACGTGACTATTATGAGAATGGAGAATTGAAGCATAAGGGCTTTTATAAAGACGGGCGACTGCAATCCTCGTATGAGAATTATTTTAAAAATGGGCAACTTGAACGGAAATTTCAAAAAAAAGGAAGTAACAACAGCGCTGAATTGAAAATCTATTACAAAAATGGCCAGAAACGCTCTGATATTTCTTTTTACAGAGGCGCGCCCCTGGAATGGACAGAGTTTTCCAAAGATGGGAAAAAGGACTTTTATGAACGTTATGATAAAAGTCTGGAATATATTGAAGAACGAATATTTTTTCACGAAAATGGCAATAAGAAAAGCCATATTGAACTGCAGGAAGAAGAAGAACGAAAATTTATACAACGCCATTTTTATCCTGACGGTACGCTTAAGGCAAGGGGCCCCCTTTTGCATATCCCGGAGATCTTTGCATATAAGCGGCACGGGGAATGGAGATTTTATGATGAGAATGCTGACCTTGATTACATTCAGGAATATTATCAGGGAGAAGTGGTGGAGGAAAAAGAAGTACAATAAATGATGTTGGATTTTCCGCTGCATGCTTAAGAATTATGCTTCAACTGCAACGAACGCTTATCTTCCGGGCCGGAGAAAGGGTTTATGGATTTTTTATGCTTTATAATTCAGCTGCAATTTTTTTTCTATATTTGTATTCCTGAAAACAGGATATATAGATGTTTGATTATCAATATTTATTTTAATATAAACAGAGAGAATTAATATGGCAGAACAGAAAAATGTGTATTTCTTTGGTGATAAAACCGCTGATGGAAATGCTGCAATGAAAAATTTGCTGGGAGGAAAAGGCGCAAACCTGGCGGAAATGAATCTGGTAGGTGTTCCTGTCCCTCCGGGATTTACAATTACTACGGATGTCTGTACTTATTATAATAAGCATGGCTATGAAAAGACGGTGCAGCTTATCAAAAACGAAGTAGAGGCTTCAGTAGGCAAGGTAGAAAAGATCATGGGGACAAAATTCGGGGATAGTGAAAATCCCTGCTTACTCTCGGTGCGCTCGGGAGCCCGCGTATCTATGCCCGGGATGATGGATACCGTTCTGAACCTGGGGTTGAATGATGTTTCGGTGGAAGGGATAGCTAAAAAAACCGGAAATGAGCGTTTTGCCTGGGATTCTTACCGCCGCTTCATTCAAATGTATGGGGACGTAGTATTGGGTGTGAAACCGCTTAACAAAGAAGATGAAGATCCCTTCGAACATATTATCGAACAAAAGAAAAATGCCAGAGGGATAGAAACGGATGTGGAACTAACTACGGATGATCTGAAAGAACTGGTCGGGGAATTTAAGCAGGCTGTCAAAGACAGCTTGGGAAAAGAATTCCCTGAAGATCCCTGGGAGCAGCTTTGGGGGTCTGTGATGGCTGTTTTTGACAGTTGGAATACAGCCCGGGCGCAATATTACCGGATGATGCATAAGATCCCTGAAGAGTGGGGTACAGCCGTGAATGTCCAGGCTATGGTATTTGGAAATATGGGCGATAACTCTGCTACAGGTGTTGCCTTTACCCGGGATGCAGCTACAGGAGAAGATATCTTTAATGGTGAATACCTGATCAATGCCCAGGGTGAAGATGTAGTGGCCGGTACGCGTACCCCGCAGCAGATAACCCTCGAAGGTTCCCGCAGATGGGCTAAGCTGGCCGGAATATCCGAAGAAGAGCGCAAAAGAAAATTTGCCTCTCTGGAAGAAAATATGCCCCGAATATTTAAAGAACTGGATGCGATTCAGCAAAACCTGGAAGAGCATTATAAAGATATGCAGGATCTGGAGTTTACCATACAGGAAGGTAAACTATGGATATTGCAAACACGTAACGGAAAGCGTACCGGGGCTGCCATGGTGAAAATTGCTATGGATATGCTTAATGATGAATTTATTGATGAGAAAACGGCCGTTCTACGCGTGGACCCGGGCAGATTGGACGAATTGCTGCACCCGGTATTCAAACCTCAAGCGCTTGAACAGGCCAATACTATCGCTAAAGGATTGCCGGCTTCGCCCGGTGCCGCTACCGGACGTATTGTGTTTTTTGCCGATGAAGCAAAAAAATATGACGAGGCATTACTGGTGCGAATTGAAACATCACCTGAAGATCTGGAAGGTATGAATGTGGCTAATGGGATCCTTACTGTATTATATAAATGCTGTCGGGTTCTGCCTTGAACACGTTTATCTCCGGGCCCTGAATAACTGCAGGATATCCTCAAAGTTTCATCTGATTTAAATATTTTTATGTGAAATCCTCGTTTATATGGCTGTAATACATGATAGGTCTCTGACGAAGAAGTCGGGAGGACGTACAAGACCGTACAGGAAGTCGAAGAAGTACGATCTTGGAAGCGAGTTCACAAGCCCAGAAGTCGGAGAGGAAAAAACTGTTACGAGAGAAAGAAGAGGAAACACAACTAAAAATACTGTAAAGCGTGCTGAAGAAGTAAATCTCTCAGTCGATGGAGAAGTCAAGAAAGT
>JAWOBQ010000128.1:0-8691 GCA_046484255.1 Bacteroidales bacterium
CCGGTCTCTTCGTTATGCTCGTATTTAAAACAGTCATTTACCAGAGTAAACTCCTTGTTTTAAATACTTCGCAAGCCCCGATAAAAAAAAACGGGGTAAACACCCGATAAAGACGGGGCAGGCTCGAACTCGAACATTATGAACGAACCACTGGCTTTATAGACAGCCACCATTTAGTATTGCATCTTCTCTGAGAGCTCCTGAACGGCTTGTTGACTATCCATTACGATGAGTTCCGGTAATGGTTATTTTCATCGCGAAGAGGCAGATTAACCAAGCCGTGCCCCGCCCGGGGCTTTTGCAACAAGCATTACGCGCCTTAAAAAGGCCATCCCTGCAACACCTCCGGATACAGATGATCAGATATTCCGATTTTGATCTATTTTCCTATCACTACATTCACAATTCGTTGCGGTACAACGATAACCTTTTGAGGAGGCTGATCTCCCAGGTATTTTGCTGCGCGCTTATCCTGCAGCACGGCTTTTTGAATATCTTCTTTGCTCATATCCAATGGAAGCTCTATCTTAAACCGCATTTTCCCGTTGAAAGAAACCGGATATAAAAACGTAGACTCCTGAATACAACTTTCATCAAATTCCGGCACCGGGGCGAACGTAATACTATGTTTATGACCTAACAAACTCCAGATCTCTTCAGTGATATGCGGAGCAAAAGGGGCAAGCAATAATGTCAAAGGTTCCAGCAATTCCCGCTTATTGGATTTCATCTCCCCCAGTTCATTCACACATATCATAAACTGGCTGACGGAAGTATTGAAAGACAAGCGCTCCATATCCTCCTTTACTTTTTTTATGGTTTGATGCAAAACCTTAAGTTCTTTATCATTCGGTTTTTCAGGGGATACCACAAATCTGCCTTTCTCATCATGAAACAAACGCCAGAACTTCCGGATAAAGCGGGATACTCCTTCTATTCCCTGCGTATCCCATGGTTTGTGGCTTTCAATGGGGCCCAGGAACATTTCATACATACGGAAAGTATCCGCCCCATACTCCATGATCAGCTCATCGGGCGTTTGTACATTATATTTAGACTTACTCATCTTCTCCACTTCCCAGCCGCAGATATAACTCCCATCATCTTCCGTGATAAACTCCGCATTCTTATATTCCGGCATCCACTTCCTGAAGGCTTCCACATCAAGCACATCATTATGCACAATATTTATATCCACATGAATCTTCTGGGTTTTATATGCTTTACGTTTATTATATGAGACAAACTTTTGCGTTCCGGGTATCCGATAGACAAAATTTGAGCGCCCCTGAATTTTTCCCTGATTGATCATCCTTTTGAAAGGTTCCTCTTCAACGGTCATCCCCATATCATAAAGAAACATAGCCCAGAACCTGGCATAAATAAGGTGGCCGGTAGCATGTTCATCACCCCCCAGGTACAGATCTACATCGCGCCAGTAGGCATTAGCTTCGTTGGAAAAATACTCTTCGGCATTATGGGGGTCCATATAGCGGTAAAAGTATCCGCTTGAGCCGGCAAATCCGGGCATAGTATTGGTTTCCAGGGGATATCCTTCTTCCGTCTTCCAGTTTTTAGCCCTGGCCAGGGGAGGTTCTCCTTTTTCCGTTGGCTCGTATTTATCCACTTCCGGAAGCTCCAAAGGCAACTTACTTTCATCCAACCCATAGGGGATTCCTTCTTTGTAATAAATGGGGAAGGGCTCTCCCCAATACCGTTGCCGGCTAAAAATAGCATCCCGCAGGCGATAATTGATAGTGCCGTAGCCCAGTTTCTCTTGTTCCAGTTTTTGTATCACTATATTTATAGCATCATTCACCTCCAGGCCATTGATCATGTCTGAATTGATCATAAATCCATCTTTGGCATCATAAGAGTCTTCCCACTGCCGGGGATCCACGGGCGTTTCATCATGTTTCGCTACTACTTGTATAATGGGCAGGTTAAATTTCCGTGCAAATTGAAAATCACGGTTATCGTGAGCAGGCACCGCCATGATAGCTCCCGTTCCATATCCGCCAAGCACATAATCTGCCACCCAGATGGGCATTTCCTTGCCGTTTAAGGGATTAATGCCATAAGAACCCGTAAACACACCACTAACCTCTTTTGTTTCTGCCATACGCTCACGTTCACTGCGATTTTTAGCACGGCTGATATAGGCCTGCACCTCATGCTGATTTTCGGGCCGGGTTAATTCCTCCACCATTTCATGTTCAGGGGCCAAAACCATAAAGCTTGATCCGTAGAGGGTATCCGGACGTGTAGTAAACACTTCGAGGGTTTTATTGGTTCCTTTAACGGGAAAATACACGGCAGCCCCGCGGGAACGTCCTATCCAGTTACGTTGTATTTCTTTTATAGACTCCGGCCATTGCAAGTTTTCCAGATTATCCAACAAGCGCCGGGCATAAGCACTAATGCGCAACGACCACTGCATCATTTTCTTTTGTTCCACCGGATGGCCCCCGCGCTCCGAGTAACCGTCTTTTACCTCATCATTTGCCAGCACAGTGCCTAAAGCCGGGCACCAGTTCACCATGGTTTGCGAAAGATATGCCAGCCGGTAATTCATAAGCATTTGCTGCTGCTCTGCCTCTGTCCACTGATGCCATTGTTTAGCGGTAAAAGGCTCATGGCTATTATGGCATGCATGCACCTGAGCGCTCCCTGCAGTTTCAAACTTCTCAATCAGCCTCTGTAATGGACGGGCCTTATTTTTTTCCGTATCATACCAATGATGAAACAACTTTAAAAAAGTCCATTGCGTCCACTTATAATAGCCCGGATCACTGGTCCGTACTTCCCGGTCCCAGTCAAAAGAAAACCCCATGCGATCAAACTGTTGACGATAACGCCTGATATTCTTTTCGGTAGTCACTGCAGGGTGTGTCCCGGTTTGAATAGCATACTGCTCAGCCGGAAGCCCAAAAGCATCGAACCCCATGGGATGCAATACATTATAGCCTTGCATCCGCTTATAACGAGCTACTATATCTGAAGCAATATAACCCAGAGGATGACCCACATGCAAACCCGCACCCGAAGGATATGGAAACATATCCAATACATAATATTTTTGCTTCCCGCTATCTTCCGTTGCTTTAAAAATTTTCTTATCAGCCCAACAGGCCTGCCACTTCTTTTCTATTTCTAAAAAGTTATATTCCATGCTCTTTTCTGTTATTGCCGCTAATTCGTGCTTGTCCATAAGGTCCGATATCGGCCTTGTTCCTCAAATTTTAAATCCTCATATACCTTTGTGCTTGTCCATAATATCCGATTTCTGCGTTATACTCGTTTTTTATCACAGTCATTTACAAAAGTAAACTCCTGATGATAAAAAACTTCGCAAGCCCCAATAAAAAAAACGGGGCAAGCCTTGAACTCGAACATTATAAACCAAACACTCGACTTTATTGACAGACTCTACTTAATCAACTCAATCAGGCACCCGTACTCTTATAACCAACATACAACTTGTCTCCTGTGGTTTACTTCAGGAGATACAGGAGCAAAATGACTTTTCAGACTGTGCTCAATTATGTTTGGTCAGGGCCCCAAAAAACTTAACAAGCTGCGAATTTAAAAAAACTCCGGAAAAGAATGATTGGCAATGTTAAAAAATGCAAAAAAGAAGCCACGTTGATCATCAAAAAAAATATTATTTTAGCACTTTTAAAATGTTATGGCCAAACCGGACGCAAAATTTCATAAACGCAGGCTTACGACCTCTGTTTTAACCACAGTTTTAAGCATTTCGCTGGTGCTCTTCATGCTTGGACTGGTGGGCTTGATCGTTTTAAATGCCAAAAAACTTTCAGATGTGGTAAAAGAAAACATCACCCTTTCTGTGATCATGGAAGAAGACGTGAGCGAAGCCGATATTATTCTGTTGCGAAAATCGATAGATGCGGAAGATTACCGGAAATCTACCAATTACATCACCCGTGAACAAGCTGCCAACGAGCTGGAGGAGGATCTGGGTGAAGATTTTGTTGATTTTCTGGGCTATAATCCCCTTTTACCCTCTGTTGAAATTAAAGTCAACGCAGCATATGCGAATAATGATTCTCTGGAAGTTATCAAACAGGATCTCACCAATAAGGCAGGAGTTAAAGAAGTCTATTATGAAGAAACCCTGGTAGAACAGGTAAATAAAAATCTCAGGAAGATCAGTATAATCATTCTTGGATTTAGCGTGGTATTGATATTTATAGCTATTGCATTGATCAACAACACTATACGTCTTTCGGTTTTCTCAAAACGTTTTCTGATAAAAAGCATGCAACTTGTAGGCGCTACGCAACGATTTATCCGGCGTCCATTTTTACTCAAAGGGGTTTTGCACGGTTTTATAGCTTCATTACTGGCAATCGCTTTGCTATCAGGAACTATATATTTAATTTACAATAATTTTCCGGAGCTTATTGATTTAGCGGACATTGATCTGTATCTAATACTGTTTGTGGGTGTCCTTTTAATAGGATTTATTTTCACCTGGCTTTCAACCTACTTTGCAGTTCGTAAATATCTAAAAATCAAAACCGATAATCTTTATTATTATTAAATTATCAAAACAATATGGCAAAAGCAAAAGACCAAAAAGGGAAAAAGGCACAAAAAGGCACACAAAACACTAAACTTCAGTCCATCAAGCATGAAGACTTTACCTTTGGCAAGCAAAGTTATCGTTTATTGATATTGGGATTAATCCTTATTGCTCTGGGATTTATTCTTATGTCGGGTGGTGGCACCGACGACCCCAATGTATTCAATAACGATATATTCAGTCACAGGCGTATCACTGCAGGTCCGATTTTAGTTTTGGCCGGATATGTTGTAGAAATTTTTGCCATAATGAAACGCCCTTCTTCAAAGACGGAGCATAAACAATAACCGGTGGCTTACTTTAATTTATGAGTTGGTTTGAAGCATTAATCCTGGGCCTGTTGCAAGGTCTCACTGAGTTTTTACCTGTTAGCAGCAGCGGCCATTTGGAGCTAGGCGGTGTATTGTTTGGTCTGGAAGACCCGGATAACTTTTTCACATTTAACATAATTGTGCATGGAGCCACTTTTATGAGCGTAGTGGTTATATTCGGACGGGATATTGTATCGCTGCTGCTCAACTTTTTTCGTTTTCAATGGAATGCCGAAATGAAATTTGCTGTTTTGTTAATTGTCTCAGCCATTCCCACAGGAGTTGCAGGCTTATTATTTGAAGAGCAGGTGGAAGATCTTTTTGAGGGCAGAGTTGTTTTTGTAGGCATAATGCTACTGATCACGGCCGCTCTTCTTCTCTTAACGCGTTATGCTCCCCGCAAACAAAACGATGTTACCCTTAAATCCGCATTACTTATCGGAGTGGCCCAAACCTTGGCTATTCTTCCAGGCATCAGCAGAAGCGGGGCTACTATCAGCACAGCATTATATTTTGGCATTGAACGGGGAAAAGCTATTCGTTTTTCATTTCTTATGGTCCTTATTCCCATCTTTGGGGCCAATTTTCTAAAGATATTAAGCCTCTCGGAAGGATCTGGTTCAGCATCTTCGGGTATCGCACCATTGATTCTCGGGGCTGTCTCTGCCTTTATTGCCGGCGTAATTGCCTGCAAATGGATGCTGAATATCGTTCGTAAAGGAAATATCGCATATTTTTCCATTTATTGCGTTATTATCGGGGTTTTAGCCATTATTTTCGGATAACCGGCCTGGATTTTTGAACCCCTTAAATCTTATTTGTTTTGCCATATAATAGAAACCCTGAACATAAACTTTAGTGCCCATGATCGAAGCAGTGAAGGAAATTCGCCACGACACCGACTTTAAAGCTGGAGCGCTGATATTGGTAAATAAGCCTGAAGGATCCACTTCATTTAAGATCGTCAAAGACATTCGCTTTTGGATCAAAAAGCACTACCAGATCAGGGAAAAGCTAAAAGTAGGGCATGCGGGAACGTTGGATCCCCTGGCAAGCGGTTTGTTACTGGTCTGTACAGGAAAAATGACCCGGAATATTTCCACGCTTCAGCAAACAGAAAAAACATATACGGGAAAATTTGTTTTTGGGACCACAACCCCTTCCTACGATTTAGAGACAGCAGCAGACCAACATTTTCCTTACCATCATCTCACCGAAGAAAGCCTGAAAGAAACGTTTGCTGCTTTTACCGGCCAATTGAAACAAATCCCTCCGCTATATTCAGCGGTAAAGGTCAAAGGAAAACGTGCTTATGATCTTGCCAGAAAAAAAGATACCACAGTTGAATTAGAAAAAAAAACCGTATACGTCCATGAATTTGAACTGCTATCGTATAAAAAACCGGAAGCTGAATTCCGCATCCGTTGCAGCAAAGGCACATATATCCGTGCGTTAGCCAGGGATGTGGGAAAACACCTGGGATCCGGAGCGTATTTAAAAAACTTACAACGTATAGCTATTGGCCCCTATATATTAAGTGATGCCTTTTCACTTGAGGATCTGGAAAAACAGATACGGGAAGCAAAGCAAACACCAGCTTGAATTTTTATATTTTATCTATACACCTATCTCCATACGTTCCGGCTTATCATATCTATTTTTTTTAAAAAAACACTGGACATTAGCCATAAAATGTATTATATTTGCATGCCTTTTAGGGAGGAATAAAAAATATAAAAAGACCGATAAGCATTCATGCTTATATTTTTACCAGATTTCTCAAAACCCTGACTACAATGCTTTGTATGTCCTTATGGTTGTGGGCTACTGGAAATAAAACAGTGTCCCCGTATGAAAATTGAAAATAATATATGAAGTTATCACAGTTTAAATTTGATTTACCGGTTGAACAGATCGCCTATCATCCACCCAGGCATCGCGATGAATCACGGCTAATGATCGTTCACAGAAGCACAGGTGATATTGAGCACGGAACTTTCAAAGATATTCTCAGTTATTTTGGTGATCAGGACACGATGGTGATCAATAACACGAAAGTTTTCCCTGCCCGCTTGTACGGAGTTAAAGAAAAGACAGGGGCTAAGATAGAAGTATTTTTACTTCGTGAGCTTAACAGAGAGACCCACTTGTGGGATGTTTTAGTAAATCCTGCACGAAAGATCAGGATTGGCAACAAATTATATTTCGGCGAGGAGCATTCCCTGGTTGCGGAAGTTATAGACAACACCACCTCGCGGGGCCGGACGCTTCGTTTTTTACATGACGGCACCTATGATGAATTCCAGAAACTGGTCCAACAATTAGGAGAAACGCCCTTACCCCGGATCATCAACCGTCCGGTAGAGCCTGAAGATAAAGAACGCTATCAAACTATTTTTGCTAAGCATGAAGGGGCGGTAGCCGCCCCTACAGCCGGCTTTCACTTCAGCCGGGAGGTTATGAAGCGCCTAGAGATCAAGGGGGTTAACTTTGCTGAGATAACGCTTCATGCCGGGCTGGGTAATTTTAGAAAAATTGATGTGGAAGACCTTTCCAAGCATAAGATGGACTCCGAACAGATGCACGTTGAAAAGCCAGAAGCAGATAAGATCAACAAAACCAAAGACCTCGGGAAAAATATCTGTGCTGTGGGCACTACTGTGATGAAATCCCTGGAAACAGCGGTCTCGATAACAGGATATGTCAAACCCTACGATGGTTGGACAAATAAATTTATCTTTCCCCCTTACGAATTTAGTGTTGCCAATTCCATGATCACGAACTTTCATCTGCCCCAATCTACTATGATGATGATGGTTTCTGCCTATACCGGATACGAGTTGCTTATGAAAGCATACAAGATCGCCGTGGAAGAAGGGTATCGTTTTTTTACCTATGGAGATGCCATGTTAATCATCGATTAATCACAAAATATGTATTTTTGTTCCTCTACATATAAATGGTATCCCAATATTTATGGCACACAATCATGTCATTTTCGTTGCCGGAGGTAGCGGTAAACGAATGGGGAAGGAGCTCCCCAAGCAGTTCATCCCTGTAGCCGATAAACCCCTTTTGATGTGGGCCATAGAAGCATTTGAAGCATATGATCCCACATTACACAAGGTTGTTGCCGTACCCTACGAACATCAGGGTCTGTGGAAAGACCTGTGTAAACAATTCAACTTTCAGCCAGCACATGATATTGCTACAGGCGGAAAAACACGCTTTGACACAGTGAAAAATGCATGCCGGCTGATCGATGATAAAGGCCTCACAGGCGTGCATGACGGCGTCCGGCCTTTCCCCGCGCGGGATACGATCAGCCGTGCCTATACTGCTGCTGACAAATACGGCGCGGCAATTCCCTTTGTCAAATCGATCGACTCGCTCCGCATTATTGAACACTCCCATAGTAAAGCCATTAAACGCAACCAAATCATCCGGGTACAAACACCACAAGTTTTTAGATCGGATCTCTTAAAAAAAGCCTACCAACAACCCTTCCAAAAAGAATTTACAGATGATGCCAGTGTCGTGGAACAACTGGGCATAAATATTCACCTGGTCCAGGGCAATGAAGAAAATATTAAAGTGACCCATAAAATGGATCTACGAATTGCCATTATGCTTGCAAAATATATCCATTCAACCTAAATAGTGTTTGTCCATAATGTCCGATATCTGCGTTGTTGCTCAAATTTTAAATCCTCATATACCTTAGTATACTGCGGTTTAAAATTTTCGCACGCCCCGATAAAAAAAAAC
>JAWOBQ010000346.1:0-3952 GCA_046484255.1 Bacteroidales bacterium
TCCCTCACTGCCCAGCATCAGAAAAGCAAAGCCGGAGGGGGGCTCCCCCATCTCTTCAATCGTCAGTGTAATGATCTTACGACACAACAGATCGGCAATTTTCGATAAGCTTTTAAAGATAATGGAAGGATGCGTATTGTTTTCAATGATCGGCAACAGATGCAGGACAAACTGCTCCCTGATCTGCTTTAACTCATTATCGGATCGTGCATTATCGATATTGCTAAGCAGGCGGGCAGGGATAAAATCCTGAATAATGAGCAAGGTTTTTTTATGGATGTAGGCTGTATAGTCAGCCTGATCATTTTTCAGTACCAGAAAGTCAGTATTCATGGTTTTAAGGGTATTCAGGGCCTCCATGACGGTGGCGTTCCGGTGGATCCCGGGCACCGGGGCCGTCATTACCTGCCAGGCTTTTAAATGATGGCCGCCTTCCCCGGGTATTGCCCTGGCCCTGAGAATGTCATCGCTGATATAACCGAGTGTTTCCCCCTCTGCAGCAGTAACCAGAATGAAGTCGCTGGAATTTTGTGTCATCCTGGCCGACACTTCCGCAAGGGGCATATCATAGGTGCAACGCAGCACAGGCGAGGCCAAACGGCTTACCGGCTGCTGCAGCAACTGGCTGAATGAAATATAGCTGTGGTTGACTGTCTCATTTAACTTATCATCCTGGCTTTGGTTATCCACATCATTAATGATACCGTCACAGAACCGTGGGTTTCCATGGTCATCATAAATAACCACCAGGGAAACAGACACAATGGTATGTTCTCCTTTTTTCTTTCTCAGTTTTAATATCTTATTTTTTAAAAATCCGTATTCCAGCAGATTATTTCTGAAACTCCGTTTGTCTTCCTCATCCACCAGCAAGTCTATAATGTATTTATCCTGCAACTCGGCAAACGATTTATAGCCTAATATCCGCAAAGCCGTTTGATTAGCCTCCAAAAATTTTCCTTTCGGGTCTAAAGAGGTTCTGAAAATCCCCTGGTTCAGCTTGTCCATCAGGTTTTGAAACTTTTCTTTATTGAAAGCCAGCTCTTCTTTTATCATTTTATCCGAGCTCATATCTTTAACGGAAAAGACAATGGCATCCTTTCCATAGATCTTGAGCGGCATAATATTTAAAATCACATCACAGCTTTCATTTTCTTTATATATTTTGCTTTCCAGGCTGACTTGCTGGAAGTTAAAATCCCCCTTTTGCATTTTTTCCTGAATATCTTCAGGGATCAGCAACAGCTCGGTGATATTTTTCGTGGCCAGCTCCCGGGCAGAAAGCCCGGAGATATTTTCAAATACGGGATTGGCAAAAGAAATCGTATTATCCATATAAATCAGAAGCCCTTCCGTGGATGCTTCTACCAGCGAGCGGTATTTTTCTCTTGATTGATTCAGTTGTTTTTCAGCCCGGCGGCGTTTGCTTTCGATCCTGAATGACTGCCTGCTAATCCAGAACAATATAAGTATCACGATCACAGAGATCAGGATACTTATGCGTGTAAAGGTCTGCGTAAGTGCGGCTATTTCTTTTTTCACATCTTCGATATATATTCCTGTACCGACAATCCAGTTCCAGGGTTCAAATTTCTGAACACAGGATAACTTGGGGACGATCCGGGTAGAATCATCTTTCCACTGCCACATATATTCTACATATCCATGGTCCTGCTCTTCCACGGCCTTTACAAACTCTACAAACAGTTTTTTGCCTTCAGGATCAGTATAGTTTTGCAGGTTTTTCCCGTTCAGTTCAGGCTTATAGGGATGTACGATCATAACGGGCTGCATATCGGTAATCCAGAAATAATCTTTATTCTCTTCCCCGTAGCGCAGATATTCTATTCGGGAAATGGCTGTTTCCTGTGCCTCTTCCCGTGTTAAACGGCCCTGCTGTTCATCTTTATGGTATTTGGCAAGTATGCTGACAGCAGCATTGGTCAGCTCGGTGATCATTTCACGCTTACGATCCATCATGGCATTTTCAAAATGGGGTATCACGATGAAAAAAAACGTCACGATAAATAATATCACCGCAAGAATAGATGGTAAAACGATATTGGCAAAAAATTTCACCCGGCTTTTATTCAGAATGCGCTTCATGGGGTAATAATTTATATGTGAAAAGTTTTATTGGTATCAAAAAAAAGATGTTCTTTGAGACGCACGTATCCCAACTGGTTGGTTATCATCTTAGTCCCTCCAATGTTGAATATGCCGGTATTCGCATGAGTATGCCCGTAGATCCAATAATCGGGTTTTTTGGTTTCGATTAAGTTAAACAGTTCAATGGCAAAGACTTCATTGATCAGATCTCCTTTATATTTCTCGGGATAGTTCAGGAAAGTGGGCACATGATGTGTCACTACTACCGTCTTCAGGTTGGAAGGACGTGACAATTCAGCGGTGATAAATTCTATGCTTTCATGATGCAAACGGTTAAAATGTTCTACGGAAAAAAGGGTATTGTTATACTGGATAACCTGAAAATCACGAACACTCCGTTCAATCCACCATTGGTTTTGGGGCCCGATCTTTGCCCACAAGGTGGAAAAAATAAAGCGAACACCCTGCTTTACAATGCATACATTATTGACCAAATGGACATTTTTACGGATGTTTTCATTCAAGATGCCTGACTTTTCAGCTACATTAAAATGATAGTATTCATGGTTTCCGGGCACCCAATAGGTTGTGTGGAAGTGATCGGAAATATAATCAAAGAATTCCCGGTGCCTGTTCATTTTCACAAAGGGAACGATATCTCCGGCCAGCAGCAATATATCTCCGGACGGCCATAAAGGATTCGCTTTCAAAAATTTTTTGTTTTTTGAAAACTCTAAATGAAGGTCTGTTGCATACTGTATGATCACGGTATTGGCCCTGTTGTTTGATTTTTCTTTCTGCTTTCATCGCCAAATATACGTAATTTGTATCAGCTTGCTTTATCTTTTCTGTTCCGGTTAGGGGTTGAATGATCTAAGCTGCATTACTCATAAAAAAACAGGCTAAAGAATTGTGTTTTCAGGGATCCCTGATCAAGATCGGGGGTTTTGCCTGGTCTCTATTCGTGCTGAGGGAATGCTCTTCTGTCTTTCGGGAACAATCGCCTGAGAATATTCGGTTTATTAAGGGGTTCATCCATTAATATGTTCAGGTTATTCTCTGCGGCCTGATTATCGGGCCAAAGTTCCAAAGCCTTAAAGTATTCCCGGGCTGCAGCCTCATAGTTTTTCCGGTGCCTGAAAATAATTCCCAGGTTGGTATAACTAACAGACATCCTTCGGACTGTTTCAAACTGAGCTTCCCTAATACCTTTTGCTCTGTGGTTTATATAGCGTCCCACATCTTTGCCTTTAAACACCGTATCCTCAGGATTAAAATGCAGTTTTAACTTTTCCATTATTTCATTCTCGGATTTTCCCTCCCAGGCATCCAGCCAGTCTTTATATATATCAATACTTGTTAATGTATGCTTTTCAGCAAGCCGAAGCAGGGAATCTTTATGGGTACTGTCATTCTGAGCTAAAGCCATAGCCAGATATGAGGCTGCCCTGTTGTTATACAATACGCCTACTTCATAAGAATTTCGATAGTGCGGGTACCGGCAGTAAATATTTTCCAGGGAATCCATCAGCAGAAATATTTTCTGATATTCAGCATTTTCAGTCAGGTCATTATATCTTTCATACATGATATTTGCCTGCTTTACGCGTGGATCTACAGACTGGTTCTTATAGTCATAATAAAAATACGCTACTGTAAAAGCAATAATAAAAAGAGCACTTATAACCAGTATGAGCACTCTTGTTTTTTTGTTCTTAACAATCATCATTTAACGATAGGGTTTCTTTCGTTTATAATTTATAAGCATGGTCTACAAAGGTTTATTTGATTATCAACGGTTTTGATTTTCAGTGGTTGGGCAAAATTTTGTATTTTCAGGGGG
>JAWOBQ010000352.1:0-4240 GCA_046484255.1 Bacteroidales bacterium
GGTCTTTTTAAGGACTCTTCCCAAAAATGGTACCGGAAAGACCAATAATCAAAAATGTCTTATGCTCTATGAGCAATTAAGAGCACAGGAAATGAGAAAAAATATTTGTGAGGCCAAAGGTGATATATTCTGATTTTGTGGACGGCAAATATAGTTAAGGTTCTGCGATGATGGATGGCATACTGGTGAGGCTTGCAGAAAGACAGGATGAAGATAACTGGAACAACTATCTGGATATGTTCGAAGATAGTGTGGCCTATCATCTTTTTGCCTGGAAGCAGGCCATAGAGGATGCTTATGGTTTTGAGTGCCCGTATTTTCTTGCTGATAAAAACGGCCGGATTTGCGGGGTTTTCCCAACAGTTCATATTCATCCTCCTCTTGGCAAAGGAAAGCTTGTCTCTCTGCCGTATTGCGATGTCGGGGGTATATTGGCAGACAGCCCCGAAATAGCGGAAGTGCTTTTTAACTATGCCTGCCAATATGCGGGTAAATTTAAAATACCAACAATAGAAATACGAAAGACTCCGGCTATATTTAAACCGGACAGTTTAAATGGTGATAAAATTTATTCTAAAGATCCTGATCCTGAAGGCTCTGGTTCTGAAAAGGTCCGCATGCTTCTTAATTTGCCGGAAAACTCAGAGAGTCTTATGGCTTCCTTTAAATCAAAGCTTCGCAGCCAGGTGAATAAACCGGCGCGCGAAGGATTGACCTCGAAAATCGGAGGAGCGGAGCTTTTAGATGAGTTTTATTCTGTGTTTGCCGAGAACATGAGGGCTTTGGGTTCTCCTGTGCACAGCATAAAATGGCTTGGCAGTATTTTTCAGCATTTCGGTGAGAAAGCAAAATGCGGTATGATATACATGCCTGATAAAACACCTGCCGCAGGCGGAATTATCCTCTGTCACAAAAATATCGTTTCTATTCCCTGGGCCTCTTCTGTACCCCGGTTAAACCGATTTAATCCGAATATGCTTTTATACTGGTGTTTTTTGGAATTTGCTTCAGATAATGGGTATCAATATTTTGATTTCGGTCGTTCCACTCCGAATGAGGGTACTTACAGGTTCAAGGCCCAGTGGGGGGCAAAGCCCCAGCCTCTTCATTGGGAAAAGTGGAAAATTGGGGAAAATGGAGCATATTCAGCTGTCTTTGCACCAACTTCAGGCTCCAATGACCGGAAAAGAGTTTTGGCAGAAAATGTAATAAAAAAAATCCCTTTGCCGCTGTCCACCTTTGTTGGCAGCCGGTTTAGAAAGTATATTTCTCTTTAACAAGAGGACAGGTCTCCGGTATGCTCATAAAACGCACCCTGCCGCCAGCCGCCGCTCCTGTAAGGATAAATGATATTATCAATGGTATTCAGGGGGCGTCCGGGGGGCAGGCAGAAATTGAATTTTTCAGTACGGATATAAAAGATTATTTTCAGGTCAAATACTGTTTTTTGCTTTCCTCAGGCAAAGCTGCTTTGACAGTTATCCTATGGGCTCTGCGGCAACTATCACCCGGGCGTAAAGATGTTCTGATTCCCGCCTTTACTTGCTATTCCGTGCCTTCAGCCATTGTCCGGGCAGGGCTGAGAGTGAATCTGGCAGACATCGATGCTGAGACTTTAAACTATGATTTTTCGGACCTTCGCAAAATCAGATCAACCGGGAAGCGTTTTTTGGCGGTTATCTGTCCCCATCTTTTCGGGCTTCCCGCAGATGTGTCAAAAATCCGGGAAATATTCGATGATCCCGACCTCTTTATTATTGAAGATGCCGCCCAGGCCATGGGCGGTAAGTTCAATGGCAATCATCTGGGTACTTTCGGGGACGCCGGTTTTTTCAGCCTTGGACGCGGCAAGGCATTTTCTGCTGTTGAAGGAGGGGTCATAGTTACCAATAACGACGAACTGGCAGGAGAAATAGAATCATTTAGCCGGGAGCTTTCCATGCAATCAGGCGCAAATATTCTCAAACTTGCGGGGAATGCTGTGGCCCTGACAGTTCTGATACGTCCCTCACTTTTCTGGCTGCCCAAATCCGTGCCGGGGTTAAGGCTTGGAGAAACACTTTATGACACGGAATTTTCAATCAAAAGCTTTTCACCGTTTCAGGCCGGGCTGGCACGAAATTGGCAAAAACGGCTTTCTTTGTTCCAGGCTGTCCGCAAAAAAAATGTTCTTTATTGGATAAGGACACTGAAACGTTTTTCATGGCTTAAACCAATATACAATGGCAGCGAATCAAATGAAGAGGTGTTGCCGTTGCTCCGCTTTCCCGTACTCGTAAAAAATGCAGATCGGCGCGCAGCTTTGCTTAAAGTCAGTGACAGGCATGGTTTTGGAATCATGCCCGCATATCCGGAATCCATTGATAAAATCAATGATATGCAATTTGCAAACAATAACCAGACCTTTCCTGGTTCGGAAAAATGTGCGTCTCAATTGGTGACTTTTCCTGTACACGAGTTTCTGACCTTAAAAAATCGGCAGCGCATTTTTGAATGCCTGGCGATGCTTGGGGAGTGATTAAAATCTCATGAAGTTTATTTTCTGGTTCTCCGTAGCAGCTATTTTTTATGCCTATATCGGCTATCCCCTGATTCTTTATGCAATCTCGATGATTTGCCGGAAAACAGTAGATCGCAACGAGCAGTACTGCCCTCATATTTCTTTGATAATAACTGTGTACAATGAACAGGAGCGGCTCCTGCAAAAAATAGATAATACCCTGGCCCTGAATTATCCGGGGCAGAGCCTTGAGATTATTTTTGCTTCCGATGCCTCCACAGACAGAACTGATGAAATCATTAGCTCCTATGATGAATTCAGGCTGGTAAGAGCGCCGGAGAGAAAAGGAAAGGAATTTGCCCAGAAATGCGCTGTGGAGCAGGCAGCCGGGGAAATCTTGGTCTTTACTGATGTAGCCACAATGGTGGAACCCGGGGGATTGCGGGCCATTATTGCCAACTTCGCAGATCCGACTGTGGGCTGTGTGAGCAGCGAAGACAGGTTTATGGATGAACACGGACGGGTCAGCGGTGAAGGCGCATACGTCAAGTATGAGATGCTTCTGCGGCGTCTGGAATCCCGGGTTTTTTCCCTGGTAGGATTAAGCGGGTCCTTTTTTGCAGCGCGCCGGGAGGTATGTGCGGACTGGGCTGTGGATTTGCAGAGTGATTTTAATACTCTTCTCAATTCTTTGAAATTGGGGCTCAGAGGGGTTTCAGACCCGAACAGTTTAGGGTGGTACCGAAATATTTCAGAAGAAAAAAAGGAATTTAACCGAAAGGTGAGAACAGTGGTCCGGGGATTATCGGTTTTAATGCGCAATCTTGAGGTTTTAAATCCATTTAAATACGGACTGTTTTCCTGGGAGATTTTCAGCCACAAACTTTGTCGGTGGATTGTGCCTTTTATGCTTATATCTGTATTGATATCCAATCTTTTTCTTTTACAGGCTTCTTTTATTTATTTGCTTTTTTTCCTTTTACAATTTGTTTTATACCTGCTGGCATTAATTTATCTGCTTTACTTATATCAAAGTATCGGGAGGCGGGGCAAAAATCTTATCTTCCCGGCCTCATTGATAAATAAATTCAGAATTCCCTATTACTTTATCCTTGTTAATGTGGCCATAGCAATGGCCTGGATAAAGTTTTTCAGAGGTGAGCGCCATGTTTACTGGGAACCTTCCAAGCGATAAGGACTGATCCGCGATAAATGAATATTAAAATTGTCAGAACGGATGTTTAAAGGGTGTTGCGGCGATGCATTTAGAAAAGTTCGACAAGAGACCGGAAAACTGGGATGAGTTGATTAAGGGTTTCAGTTCAAAAACATTGTTTCATGAATCGGTATGGCACAGCCATATCCTGTCAATACATAAAAAATCAAAGATGTTATATTTTTCAATAAGCGAAAAAGATCGGATAATCGGATACTTTTGCGGACTATGGGTAAGGAAAGCAGGTTTTAATATTATGGGAAGTCCCCTGTCCGGAACAGGTACGAATTATATGGGGCCGATTGTTAATGCGGATGTAGATCAAAAAAAGCTCATTGATGCGATTGATGCAATGTGCAAACGGGAAAAAATAATCTATACTGAATTGTGCAATGAGATGCTTTGTAAGGATATCATTAAAAATAACGGGTATTTAATTGGTAACGGCGTGACGCATAAGATTGAAATAGCAGATGATATAGAAACCGCATTCAGCAATCTGAAAAGCAGTTGCAGAAACAGAA
>JAWOBQ010000059.1:0-15747 GCA_046484255.1 Bacteroidales bacterium
CTACCTACTACACATCATTTCCCTGCGCGCACCCCTAACCCCTAAAGGGGAATCCCACCGCACACTGACTTACCCTTCCTGCGGTTGGCCTCCTCGCATTTAATCATCTTTCTGTGTGCCGAAGCTTCGGCATGGGTGTTTCATATGTTTAAATTTTATAAAATCCCGATACCTCAGATCAAACTGATCAAGGCAGATCAAAAATATACATTAATAAAATGCTAACCATACACAGCACAAATAATTATTCATCAACTTTTCAACAATTTCTGAAGTTCATATCTGCTTCCTCCGATTTCCATAAAGAACCCAAACGAAACTGCAGCGAGGGCATCACAAAACAGAGCTCTTTTCTTCTATAACAAGCCTTCTGGCAGAAACCCGAAAAACATTCCGGCACATATTATGGTAGCTCAATAATACTTCGTATCTTTACAGCACCCAAACGGGATAAAAACTCCCTGATGTCAAAACTAAAGTTTTATGTAACACAACACCAAATAAACACAACCATTATGCTATCACCAAAGTCGATTGCTTCGCTGGGTTTCATACAGAAAAAAGAAAAACTGGATTCCATAAAGGTGCATATAGAGCATGCCGAATTTATCCTTGAAGCGACACATCCTTATCCGGGATATTACTCGCCTCAATTTATACCCCACTGGGCGGCCGGCCCCAAAGCACGAATGCTTTACCTGATTATTGAGCCTTTTAAAATTTCTCATGAAGAACGAGTTACACGAATCGGACAGTATGTTAAAAAAAACTGCCTGCATAATTGCGGAATAGCCCCGGGATATCTTAATATTAGCGGAAAATATTATTGCTGCATTCGTCTGAGAATGGACTCCATCTATGCATTGACAGACCTTTTGGAAAAATTTAAGGAATATGATATTAAATTTTTAAAAAAACGTGAAATCAAAGAAACAGAGTCTATGATCAAAGTGCAAAAATTCTTTAAAATGCACTATGTCAATGAGGACGTCTACCAGGATATGGTAAACTCAAGCATTTATTATATACACCTTCCCGGGGAGCTATCCTGGGAGAAATTTGAAAAAGGTACCATACGTATGAAAAACAGCCTTCAACTCCCTAATTTCGATGCTGCCCTGGCCTCCATATACCAGGAAGATGGTTTCCTGGACTTTATACGTATATATGCACCTGATCTCACCTCTTTTGATATGGATCAGTTAAAAGATAAATACCTCAATAAAGTGTTCTGATGTTCTTGCACGACTATACAACCGGGAAATATCTCTTCTTTTCCAACATCCCTGAGCGCTTTATATAAACACCTGTTTTTTACAGCCATTGTGATAATCCTCTTTGCAGCATCCTATCCGTTTTGCAGTATCCTGAAAATGGCTGATTTTCAGCGAATATTCCGTTTACGGCCGGGGCAAAAAGCCGCTGAAAATCAATTATATCTTTTTAGACAACCCCTAAACAATTACACTACTTCATGGCAATTTTGGCGACCGCGATACGCATCCCGGTTAAAATTTTCACTACTCATTTCACAGATATTGAATAACTTACAAATCCATGGCATTTTGTACCCTGCAAAATGCTTAATTAATACCGGGCGCAATCAAATTATTCTTTTATTTGTTGTACCTTAACATTTAAACAATTGAACAGGCTATATGTATATATATTATTGAGTTCTATTCTTTTAGCACGTATACATTGTAGAGCGTTCATCAAAAAAGCAAAGCAACCATCAAACTGTACAGACAAATGAATTTGGATTTTCTTAAGGATAAAGCATTTGAAATAATGAATAAGACCATTTCGGGGCGGGAAACGATCACGCGGAAAGAGTTCGAAACCATTATTGATCATCTGGAGGAAACGCTCAAAGAAAGTGAAATTGCAAACAAAGAGCCTGTTCATCACAAATCTGAAGGGGAGCAACAACAAGAGGATCATAGGAACACCAAATTCCTTGCCCATACTGCACTGGAGATGGTTGAGATGGAGACTTTCAAAGAGGTCAGTGAGTACGTATGCGAAAACTTATATCAGCAATTGGAGGGGAAGGCGATCATCACGGTAGTGGATTACTACACTGAAAAAAACCTTTGGAAAATGGTGAGCTTCAAAGGGGTGAATAATATTAAAAAACTAGCAAGCCTGACCGGTATAAACCTGGAAAGCTTGAGCGGGAGTGTAGAGACCCAGTTTTTTGAAAACCTCAAAAAAGGGACCCTTACCCCGCTTGATTTTGATATCCCGGCCCTGACCAATGGGAAACTCTCTCAATACCAAGGAAGCCAGGTTAAACGCCTGTTTTCTATAGAAAGCCTTTATTGCATTACATTCACCAAAAGCGATACCATCCTTGGGAATGTGAGCATATTCACCCGCAAAGGCTGCCCTCCGCTTAACAAGCATCTTATTGAAGCCTTTATCTCCCAGGCAAGTCAGTTTTTACAACAAATCCATATACGGCAACAACTGAAAAAAGCGTTAAAAAAAGCCGAACAAAGCGACAGGCTTAAATCTTCCTTCCTGAATAATATAAGCCATGAAGTAAGAACTCCCATGACAGGCATTATCGGCTTTGTTGAATTATTGAAACAGCCCGGTCTGACAGAGGAAGAAAAAAACGAATATACCGATATTATTACAAAAAGCAGTAACCGCTTATTGATACTGATGGAGAACCTTATGGATATCTCATTGCTACAGACTGACCAGGTTCAGGCCAATGAAAAATCTTTCAACCTCAACGAGTTGCTTGATGAACTATCGCTTGTTTATAAGCCAACGGCAGAATCTAAAGGGCTGGACTTCAAATTAAAAAAAGACCTGACAGACGAGAATAGCATCATAAAGGCAGACCCGCTGCTTTTGGAAAAAACATTAAAACAACTGTTAAACAATGCTTTTAAATATACCGAAAAGGGATTGGTACGGGCAGGTTACAAATACAAAGGTGATCATCTGGAAATTTTTGTGTCCGATAGCGGTATTGGCATAGAACCGGAATTAAAGGATGAGATTTTCGATTATTTCCGGCAAGCAGAACTGGGGATCAACCGCCGGTACGAAGGCAGCGGATTAGGCCTGTCACTGGCAAAATCATATGTGAGTCTGATGGGTGGCAGCCTGAACCTCAAATCAACTGTAGACAAGGGCAGCACTTTCTATTTCTCCATTGCATATAAGCCGAAATGATCTTTTTATATCATTCATAAGGCCAAAAGCAGAGCACCCAAATACACGAACAGCATAATAAAATATGAGTCCGGTCTAAAAAGGATGAGTCCGGTCTAAAAACACTAAATGTATCACAGCCGCTAAAAATCAGCTTTAGTCCAACCCTAAAGGGAGGCTGATTTTCAGCGGCTTCACTCTTTAGGGTTCGGGCTAAAAAGCCGGTGAAAATCAAATGTGTGCTTTTTAGACCGGGTTCAAGGATAAATTTGAACTTTAACGGCTTTTTTTAGGTCTAAAGAGTGAAGCCGCTGAAGGGGGCATGCCTTTACAAAGCACACAGAAAATGAACTATTACAGGGTGCTATTAGCCAGCCTCGAAGTAACATGGCTTAGCTCATTTTTATAATTAAAAAATAGCTTTTCCACCTGTCAGCAAGCGTTACGTAATAGCAATGGATGATTTTAGAATTTATTTATTAATATTATGGAGTAACGTCAAGCTTAAAAAACATTGACACCACTTAATTATTTTTTGTACTTTTATGCAATCAAATTAACCGATCAACTTTTAGAATTATGAACCAGGCCTCCGCGATTTCTTGTATTTATAAGCAAAGCATTTTGAATCAAGGTATTTAATTCTGCAAATACAAGGCCGGGATTTCCAAAATTCAAGCCTATGAAAAAATTTATTATCCCTTTCATTTTTATATTTTTCCTTTTGCCTTCATTCAACAATGAGCTACTCGCCCAGGATGATGAGATATTTGTTGTGGTAGATGAGCAACCGCGGTTTAAAGGGGGCGAAAAGGCCCGCACCCGGTATCTGATTAACGAGATCAATTACCCGAAGGAAGCCCTTGAAAGCGAGATTGAAGGTGTTGTTTTCATTGAGTTTATCGTAGAAAAAGACGGTTCGATCTCCAATGCCAAAGTAAAGCGGGGTGTCCACGAGCTCCTTGATCGCGAAGCATTACGGGTGGTAAAGAACATGCCAAATTGGAGTCCGGGGGAGCAAGAAGGAAAGCCGGTAAGAGTAAAACAAAATATTCCCATCCGGTTTAAACTTGACATGAAAGTTAACTATTAAGACCCTTCCTGCAGCAAGAGTTTTTCAACCCCACAGGGGTTTCAAGCATATATGCCCGGGCTGTTCGTTTTAGCGGGTCAGTTTTTTATATTTAATTCTTTCGGGAATAATATCCTCCCCCAGCCGTTTTCTGCGATTCTCTTCATATTCGCTAAACGAACCTTCAAAGAAAAAGACAGAAGAATCGCCTTCAAAGGCGAGGATGTGAGTACATATCCTATCTAAAAACCAACGGTCGTGGGATACGATCACGGCGCAGCCGGCAAAATTTTCAATTCCTTCTTCCAGGGCCCGCAAAGTATTCACGTCAATATCATTGGTAGGTTCATCCAATAACAGCACATTGGCCTGAGTTTTCAGCGTCATGGCCAGGTGCAGGCGGTTTCGTTCTCCACCGGAAAGCACACTCACTTTTTTCTGTTGCTCTGAGCCGCTAAAGCTGAAACGACTCACATAAGCGCGTGCATTTATCGTCATCCCGCCAAAAGATATCTCTTCATGACCTCCGCTAACCACTTCATAGACTGTTTTTTCCGGGTTCAGATCAGCATGCCGCTGGTCTACGTACCCTATTTCCACAGTCTCGCCGATCTTCAAATCCCCTCTGCTCGGTTGTTCTTCTCCTATGATCATTCGGAACAAGGTGGTTTTCCCCGCTCCGTTTGGTCCAATAATCCCAACAATTCCTGCCTGGGGAAGCTTAAAGTTCATATTTTCAAACAACAGCTTATCATCATAAGCCTTAGCCAGGTCTATGGCTTCAATCACTTCCTTCCCCAGGCGGGGGCCGTTTGGGATCGGGATCTCTATTTTTTTCTCTTTTTCCCTGATGTCTTCAGCCATCATAGCTTCATAATTATTCAGCCGGGCCTTGCCTTTGCTTTGCCTGCCTTTAGGCCCTTTTTGAGCCCACTCCAGCTCGCGCTGCAAAGCTTTTTGACGCCTGGATTCTTGCTTTTCTTCCTGCCTAAGGCGATTTAGCTTCTGGTTAAGCCAGGAGGAATAATTCCCCTGAAAAGGGATCCCCTGCCCGCGGTCAAGCTCCAAAATCCAGCCTGCCACATTGTCAAGAAAATAACGATCGTGAGTAACCGCGATCACAGTTCCCTTATATCGCTGAAGATGCTGCTCCAACCAATGTACCGACTCCGCATCCAGATGGTTGGTAGGCTCATCCAGCAATAAAATATCCGGCTCTTGTAATAACAACCGGCATAAGGCAACTCTGCGCCGCTCCCCACCGGAAATTTTACTTACTTTCGCATCTGCCGGCGGCGTTCGCAAAGCATCCATCGCCAACTCCAATTTGGAATCCAACTCCCAGGCTCCCAACTGATCTATGCGATCTTGCAGCTTCCCCTGCTTCTCCATTAGCTCGTTCATCTTGTCCGGGTCGCTCATTAGCTCCTCATCCATAAACAACGCATTAACGCGATCATATTCTGCCAACAGATCGACTACATCCTTTACTCCTTCTTTCACAACTTCAATAACCGTCTTTTGCTCATCCAGCTGCGGCTCCTGTGGTAAAAACCCCACCGAATAGCCCGGTGAAAAACTTACATCCCCCTGGTATTGATCATCTAACCCGGCAATAATCCGCAATACCGTAGACTTGCCCGCTCCATTAAGTCCCAAAAGACCTATCTTGGCTCCGTAAAAAAATGATAAATAAATGTTCTTTAATATATGACTCCCCTGCGGCGTATATTTATTTACGTTTACCATCGAAAAGATGACCTTTTTCTCATCAGACATAATATTTTGTGTTTTGTGTTTTCATTGGGCGAAATTAGAAAATATTGAATGATAAAGTGATCTTTCTCCCAAATTATTATTGAGTCCGGTCTAAAAACACTAAATGTATCACAGCCGCTAAAAATCAGCTTTACCCCATCCCTAAAGGGAGGCTTATTTTCAGCGGCTTCACCCTTTAGGGTTCGGGGTAAAAAGCCGGTAAAAATCAAGTGTGACCTTTTTAGACCGGACTCATTATTCCATAACATCCCTGCTTTGCGATGCCAGGCTTTGTTAACCATATTGCAATTTGCCAACATGAGTACAGTCTAAAACTTTTAATTTTCAGCGGAGGTGAAAAATTGTGTGTTTAGACCGGACTCAGACATTCATGTTCATTGAGATACATTTAGCGTCATTGGCTGTCCTTATTTTGCAAGGGATCACCAATAGGGTTCAGGATGTTGCGGTTTCAGAAATCTTAAAAAGTTGCTATCTTTGCGGTATGGAAAAGAAAGACTTTAAGCCCGGCACCTTAATTTACCCGTTACCGGCAGTTATGGTAAGTTGCGGGAAGATCCATACGGATCATAATATTATTACCATTGCCTGGACGGGCACGGTTAACAGTAATCCTCCCCGTTGCTATATTTCCATACAGCCCATTCGTCATTCGCATGGATTGGTAAAAGAGTATGGAGATTTTGTGATCAATCTTACCACAGAGCCCCTGGCAAAAGCGACAGACTGGTGTGGTGTTCGCTCAGGGCGTGATCACGACAAGTTTAACGAGATGGGATTGACGCCGGTTGAGGCAAAAGAGGTGAATGCTCCTCTAATAGCTGAATCGCCAATGAACATCGAGTGCAAGGTATTTGACATTGTTCGTTTGGGTTCTCATGATATGTTTTTAGCCGACGTAGTGGCTGTACATGCGGATAATCGTTTTTATGATGAAAAAAGCGGACGTTTTGATCTGGCGGGCTCAAACCCGATAAGTTTTATCCATGGACGCTACTTTGAGACCGGCCAACGCATCGGGAAGCTCGGCTTTTCTGTGGAACGAAAAAGCAATATGGGGCGTAAACGAAAAAAAGGAAACGATAATTCCGCAACATAAAAAAGGGATGAAAGTATTTCTTTCGAAATAATTCCATCCCTCCGGGGTTTTATCCCCTTTCGCAAACAGCTTTTTGAAAGTTGCTTGCGCCCTTGTTTTAGCCGTAGCCATAAACAAGAGGCAGGTTAATCGTTCCCTGAGGGTTCTGTGAGAAGGCTTCCGGATTACCTGCCGGCTTCCCGCCATGCATCCTCTTTCGCTAAAAACCTGCTTCCAGCTACTCAAACAGCCTATCCCTTTAAGTTTCCCTAAAGTTGTTGGCTGTGGTCAGGCACCCTCTCGTTGACAAACCTGCAATGCTTGTAAAGCAACATCCGCAGATGTACTTTTGAACATTGCCCGATGCTTGTTACATTAAACCGCATTTCTTTTGGAAGAAACCCGGATAATGCTGTTTTTTAATCCCACTAATCCATACCTAAACAGATTTGCTTATGGATTAAAAATACACCGACCTCAGTTTTTTAAGAACGATTTGCTACAAATATACAATAATTAAACCCCTTTGTCAAGAAAAAAATAAGCATTGCTTTTAACAATTCGTTAACATAAGTTTTCAACAATTGTTAACAACCTTTCAGTACAGCAATTATAAAGCACTATAAAAAGATTTTTTCGGAATTAACATTGAATCTGGTCTAAAAAGGTCACATTTGATTTACACCGGCTTTTTACCCCGAACCTTAAAGAGTGAAACCGCTGAAAATCAGCCTCCCTTTAGAGATGGGGTAAAGCTGATCTTTAGCGGCTGTGATACATTTAGTGTTTTTAGACCGGACTCAACATTAATCAACAAAAAAATATTCCGGGCTAAGCACTCCGGACTGTATAATTTTTGTTTTCCGAAAAATCGGGATACCATTTTGCGGGTTTGTATTAGAGAAAATTCTTATTCTTTATATCCGGGATTAAAATTTATTGTATCTTTGCCTTTTCAAAAATCGGGGTGTGGCGCAGCTGGTAGCGCACTTGCATGGGGTGCAAGGGGTCGTTGGTTCGAGTCCAATCACCCCGACGATCAAAGCCCGCAATTGTCTTTTTAATAGATAATTGCGGACTTTTTGGTTCTTGCTAAAACGCTAATTTTTTTTTCGCTACGACACAAAGACGCTAAGGGATTATCCGTGTCTTGCGGGCCATAAGACAGGCAGGCGTAGATCCATTCCTTATTATAAAGGCTTTTACGCACGATAAGATGAAATGGCTCGCCGGGAAAACATTCTGTAAAATCATCGTAACATATAGATGTGGCCGGATCAGCAGCACGCAACCCTATTATCCCCTGATGGAAGGCACCGGATATATGTTTTAAACAGCTGCTGTGATTCCCGCTCGCCATGGCATAAAAACTTATTTTCAATTTGCCTGTGAAAAGCATTATTTTTGGGCCGGCAAAAGGGTTCGCATTAAATACTACACTGCTGCAATTGTAGCATGAGTCCGGTCTAAAAAGGGCACATTTGATTTTCAGCGGCTTTTTACCCCGAACCCTAAAGGGTGAAGCCGCTGAAAATCAGCCTCCCTTCAGGGATGGGGTAAAGCTGATTTTCACCGGCTGTGATACATTTAGTGTTTTTAGACCGGACTCTAGCATTATAATAGCAACAATAGCAGAACACTTATGATAAGGATTAAGCAGATTTACAAAACGGTTAATATACGCTGATCAACTGATTTACATCATCTGTGTTCGATTAACCATTAAGCATATGAAGTTGTTTTTTTTGATCATTTTGTTATTTTGCAGCTATACATATGGGCATGCGCAGATCATGAACATAGAACGTCTCCGGCTGGAGAGTGACAGCGGATGGACAGGGACTGCTACCGGAGCATACAATATTAACAAGAGCAGCAAAAAGGTAAGCCAGTTGCAAACCAACCTTCATGTTCAATACCATAAAGATATTCATACATACCTGATGGTTTCCGATCTGAATTTAATTAAAGCCGGCAGAGAAAATTTCGAGAACAACGGGTCTCAACATTTTCGCTATACCCGCTCTATGAACAATTGGATGAGCCTGGAGGGGTTTTCTCAGTTTCAGTATAACCGCATTCTAAAGATACGTTTTCGCAATCTATGGGGTGGGGGTATACGATTTGAAATTTTTGACCAGGACCATTTCAAGTGGTATCTGGGGAATATGATGATGTATGAACACGAGCAATATGAAAATGAAAAGAAGTCAAATACATTAAGGCTCAGTTATTTTATCAATATAATGTATCAGTGGGAGGAACATATCTCTCTCTCTTCCATTGTGTATATCCAACCAAAAATGTTTGATCTCCCGGATCTTCGGGTAAACTGGCAATCAAGCCTGAATTTCAAGGTTCTCGACAACCTCAGTATAGGGATACAGTATAACTGGATGACAGACTCCCGTCCTCCGGAAGGGGTTAGCAAGGTTATTTATTCGCTGCGCAACAAGATATCCTATTCCTTTTAACGGTTAAATCCGGCCAAAAAACACAAATTTTATTCCATCCGTTAAAAATCCGCTTTGCCCTATTACAAAGGGAGTTTGATCAGCCACGGTTTCTCTCATTAGTGTAGGGGGCAAAAATCCGCTAACGATCAAATATTTTCTTTTTAGACGTCCCTGCAATTTTTGCTTTTGAGGATCTGGTAAAATTTTGAGAACACTACGGGATTACATCAAAAAAGGCCGAACCCAGCGGGTTACGGCCTTTTTATATTATTCATTTGATGTGGGAATTACTTATCTTTATCATCGTCCACTTCCTCGAAGTCCACATCGGTTACTTCATCGTCGCTGCCCCCGGAATCACTTTCCTGCCCTTTGGTTTGTTGCTGTTGGTCCTGCCCTTGTTCCTGTCCGCCACTTGCTCCGCCCTGGGCTTGTTGCTGGGCATTGTATATTTCCTGGCTGGCAGCCTGCCATGCATTGTTCAGTTCTTCGGTATATTTATCCACCTCTTCCATATTCTGGTTTTTGTGGGCTTCCCGAAGTTTGTTCATCGCCTCTTCGATGGGTTGCTTTTTCTCTGCCGGCACTTTATCGCCAAATTCCTTAAGCTGTTTTTCAGTCTGGAAGATCAAGGCATCCGCCTGATTTAGTTTATCCACTTTTTCTTTGGCTTGCTTGTCTTCTTCCGCATGAGCTTCGGCTTCTTTCTTCATTCTGTCGATCTCATCTTCCGTAAGGCCTGAAGTTGCTTCGATCCGGATCTTCTGTTCTTTTCCGGTACCTTTATCTTTAGCAGACACATGGAGGATCCCGTTAGCATCAATATCAAAAGACACTTCAATTTGCGGTACTCCACGTGGTGCGGGAGGAATTCCATCGAGGTGGAATTTTCCGATACTCTTGTTTTGATTGGCCATTGGGCGCTCACCCTGTAGCACATGGATCTCTACTGAGGTTTGATTATCCGCGGCCGTTGAAAACACTTCTGATTTCTTGGTCGGGATGGTTGAATTTGCCTCAATAAGCTTGGTCATAACACCGCCATACGTCTCAATTCCCAGCGACAGAGGTGTCACATCCAGCAAGAGCACATCTTTCACATCACCGGTAAGAACTCCACCCTGAATAGCAGCTCCTATAGCGACTACTTCATCGGGGTTTACGCCTTTAGAGGGCGTGCGTTTAAAGAAGTCTTCCACCACTTTTTGGATAGCCGGGATACGTGTTGATCCACCTACCAGGATCACCTCATCAATCGACCCGGCATCAATTCCGGCATCTTTAAGTGCTTTTTTGCAAGGATCGATTGTTTTTTGAATCAGCTCATCGGTAAGTTGCTCAAACTTAGAGCGGCTCAATTTTTTCACCAGGTGTTTGGGGATCCCATCCACCGGCATAATATAAGGCAGGTTGATCTCCGTTTCGGTGGCACTGGAAAGTTCTACTTTCGCTTTTTCTGCAGCTTCTTTAAGGCGCTGCATAGCCATCGGGTCTTTTCTCAGATCAACACCTTCATCTTTTTTAAACTCATCAGCCAGCCAGTGGATCACTTTTTCGTCAAAGTCATCCCCCCCAAGGTGAGTGTCTCCATTGGTGGATTTTACTTCAAACACCCCGTCACCCAACTCCAGGATGGAAATGTCAAACGTCCCTCCTCCCAGGTCGAATACGGCGATTTTAATATCTTTATCGCGCTTATCAAGTCCATACGCCAGGGAAGCCGCTGTCGGCTCGTTAATGATCCGTTTAACTTCCATTCCCGCGATCTCTCCGGCTTCTTTCGTAGCCTGCCGCTGCGAGTCGCTGAAATAAGCGGGAACCGTAATAACCGCTTCACTGACTTCTTGTCCGAGGTAATCCTCAGCCGTTTTCTTCATCTTTTGAAGTACCATAGCTGAGATCTCTTGCGGGCTATATTTTCGGTCATCCACCACAATCCGCGGAATACTGTTCTCCCCTTTCTCTACTTTATAGGGCATCCGCTTTATTTCTTTTTGTACACTTTCCCAGGGCTCACCCATAAACCGCTTAATGGAAGCGATTGTACGCTCCGGGTTTGTGATGGCCTGACGCTTCGCCGGGTCTCCGACTTTGCGCTCATTATTCTCGGTAAAAGCCACCATAGACGGTGTGGTGCGCTTCCCTTCACTGTTATTGATAACCATCGGCTCATTCCCTTCCATTACGGAAACACATGAGTTCGTGGTACCAAGGTCAATTCCTATTATTTTTCCCATTGTCTCTTATATTTTTATGTTTTATTTGATTTTGGGTAGTATATGTCAATGTTTGTGCCAAAACATTAGCATTTGTGATGATTTCAGAAAGATCAGCGTAAAAATCAATACAAGAGGGGATTGCAGAAGATCCCTAAAGAAACGACATATTGTCAGTCTCTTTAGGGGATCGGTTTAACGAACCCTAAATGATAAGTATGTTGCCCGTTTACCAGGGAATCTTGTGAAACAGAAGTTAGCTCTACGGTTCTGCCCTTGCTATACCGGCTGGCTACCAGCCCGATACCATTACTCACATTGGAATATTCCGGGCGTTCCTGCACAATACCAGAGGAAGGACGGTTAATTTTCATATAGGTGTTAAACTCATCATCGGCCACCGACACCTTAAAACGGACGGAATCCATGGTTCGTTCTATTCCGGAAATTTCCTGCACGGTATTCTTTATCAAGACATAAAATTGTTCTCCCATTATTTCCATGCTCATTTCGTTACCTCCGCTAAGAGTAGCAGCTTCTTTTCTGGGAAAGTTCCACTCTAAAGTCTTTTTCTCTATATCTCCGTTGTCATGATAATTGGTATAAAAAGCATGGATGGAAAGCTCGTAAAGCCTTCCATTTTCAGCTGTAAACCAACTAACTTCTGAGGAGAACTTTGAGGCAAAATTCCAAAATTTCTGGCCGGCCATAGGCCGTTTTATAGAAAAGTCATGGATCAGGTCGGTTTCTCCTTCAATATATTTATCCCGTTCCGTGTTATAGATTTCCAGTTCGTAAGTATAATCAGGTGACAGTTTGATCTTTCCGGGCGTACGATAAACAATCTGTTCGGGATAACTAAAAACTCCGGGTTCCACATTATCCACCAAAACGGTATCAAGCAAAAATTCCCTTTGAATTGCATCGCCGCTTTTTTCCAGCAACCTGACTTCAAGCACACCCGGATCGTAGGTAATAGAATCTAACTGTGAAGCCATTTGTAAAGCATCCCCTTTACCCAAAAAGGCACGGTTAACACGTACATGATGAACCTCGTCATTTTGGCTTAATATACTATAAACCACTGGTATATCCTGCCATTCATCATTAAGGTCAACATCCGTTTCACAATGCCAGAACAATAGCATAACAGCTAAAAAAGGAAAGATGATCGCCCATATTTTTCGCTTCATAGAGTAGCCGGTTTAAAATTAAAACCACAAAGATAATGATTTTCTGAATGAATGATCCGGAATAAAAATAACCCCCACAAGCATAATTTATTATTTATCTTTGTGGTTTAATAATTGAGTCCGGTCTGAAAAAAGGTCACATTTGACTTTCAGCGGCATTTTTCTCCGGCCCCTAAAATTCAAAGCCTCTGAAGATCAACTGTCTGATTTTATAGACAGACACAAATTAAGTACTAATACGAACAACAGATATTGAAACCCAGGAATTATGTCAACCTATAAAGCAGATCCCCCCCGTAAGATCACCACTCATGTTCTCCAGGAGATGAAGTTAAAAAAGGAAAAGATTTCCATGTTAACGGCCTATGATTTCTCAATCGCAAAGATCCTGGACCACGCGGGCATTGATGTTATTTTAGTAGGCGATTCGGCCTCGAATGTAATGTCGGGCTATAACACCACTTTACCTATAACCCTTGACATGATGATCTATCATGCTTCAGCGGTAATGCGGGCGGTAAAGCGGGCTTTGGTAGTTGTCGACATGCCTTTCGGCACGTATCAGGGAAATTCTTTGGAAGCCATACAGTCTGCAATCCGGATAATGAAAGAATCGGGCGCCAATGCGGTAAAGCTGGAAGGAGGCATGGAGATAAAGGAATCGGTAAGCCGCATTCTTTCGGCGGGCATTCCGGTTATGGGTCATTTAGGCTTAACTCCTCAGTCCATTCATAAATTCGGCACCTATGTGGTAAGGGCTACTCAGGAACAAGAAGCCAACAAACTCATAGAAGATGCCCATGCTTTGGTCGAAATTGGTTGTTTTGCCATAGTCCTGGAAAAGATCCCCGCCAAACTGGCAGCGCGGGTAGCCCGGGAAGTATCCATCCCGGTTATCGGGATAGGGGCAGGAGCTGAAGTGGATGGCCAGGTACTGGTACTCCATGATATGCTGGGCATAACGCAAAAGTTCTCTCCCCGGTTTTTGAGAAGATATCATAATCTGCAAGAAGAGATCACCGGATCGGTAAAGGCTTATATTAACGATGTAAAATCTATGGATTTTCCCAATGAACGTGAACAATATTAAGTTTTATGAGTCTCCGAAAACCTTTAACCCAGGAAGATATTCTTTATGAGGACAACCATCTGATAGTTGTAAATAAGGCCCCCGGCGAGATCGTCCAGGGAGATAAAACCGGGGATCAACCCTTAAGTGACAAGTTAAAAGTTTTTATCAAGGAAAAATACAATAAACCGGGCAATGTATTTTGCGGAGTAATCCACCGCATCGACCGTCCGGTAAGCGGAGCGCTGGTAATGGCCAAAACCTCCAAAGGGCTGGCACGCATGAACCAGCTTGTGAAAGAACGCCAAATGAAAAAAGTCTACTGGGCGGTAGTTAAGGGAGAACCGGAACAACCCGGCGGAAGACTGCTGCATTATCTGAAAAAAGACCAGAAAAAAAACAAATCTTTTGCGGTGGATGAAAATACCAAAGCTGCTTTAAAAGCAGAATTAATATATCGCTTTGTAGCGGCTTCCAACAATTATAATCTTCTGGAAATTGAACTTATTACCGGCCGTCATCATCAAATCCGGGCACAATTGGCAGCCATTGGCTGTCCTGTTAAAGGGGATGTAAAATATGGCTTCAAGCGCCTCAACAAAGACGGTAGTATGATACACCTCCATGCACGAAGCCTGGAGTTTGTGCATCCCATTAAACAATCTAATGTTAAAGTTATAGCACCCCCACCCTCCGACAAACTCTGGGAAATATTTGAAGACCTGATCAAAGGCATTGAGCCCGCTAACGAAGATCTATAACTTCGACACCGGGATGTGATGATTCATCAAAGCGGAACTTACTGTCGGAAATGCCCTCGTTGGTATTAAACTCATGGATAATATACGTATAGGTAGTGCTGTTTTTGTCATAAATGGTAGAACTAACCAGCTGATTATTCGCATCATTTATACGTACTCTGATCTTAAAAAAAGATCTTCCTTCATGGGGGATCAGGTCAATAATATGAATATCCCGTCCGGCAATGGTTTCCATCCGGATATATTTGGAACGGTAATTTTCCTGCCAGCTGGTCAACACATTTAACGGATTACTTTGATCGTTATCATCCAGAGACAACACCTGCACCTCCTCAGATTCAGGCAAGTAAGTCCAGGCGGTTTCCCCATCCGACATCATGATCTGATCTTCTATCTCAATACGGTATTGGGAGCCCTTCATCATCGCCTTCCCCCTGTTCTGCTCATCAATATCATGAACCTCGTTTTTTATATTATATTCAAACTCCACGGAAACATCCTCAAAAGAAGTCATATAATCTTTCGCCTGATTCAGGATCTTTTTGGGTTTGGCATCATCAATCTGGGCATGCGCGATATACAAAAACCCAAAGCATAATACGATTACGGACACTAATTTTCTCATGGTATTTCATTTTTCAGTTAAAGAACTTCGGGGCCGGCCTCTTTTTTTTTCGCATTGGCATTCATTTTTATACGTGCATTGCCTCCGATTGCAGCAGCCGTTATTATCTATTTCGTGCCTGTCTATAAAGTCGAGTGTCTGCTTCATGCTGTTCGAGTTCAATGTTTCCCTTGTTTTTACCGGGGGCTTGTGAAGTTTTTTATCATCAGCAGTTTACTCTGATACCTAATTATTTTTAATCTGATCATAAGGAAGAAACCGGAGATTACGGACAGCCCTTATTAATGCATCCGGTCTGAGAAAAGCCAGTTTTAATTTTCAGTA
>JAWOBQ010000023.1:0-18774 GCA_046484255.1 Bacteroidales bacterium
GCCGCAGTACGAAAAACAAAATTTTCAGGCTTTTTATAAGGAGCTGATATCAGAAGGCCGTATTGATAAAAGGTTGGTGAAACTCAAAAAATGCAACGGGAGAGTTTTGGATGTCGTATTTAATGCTCATGCCGAGAACGACCAGCTGGGAAATATTGTGAAAATACATTGTATTTTTTCCGATGTTACCCAGATAAAAAAAGCGGAATCGGCAATGCGGATTGCTAAAGAAAAAGCTGAAGAAAATGATATGCTGAAGTCTACTTTCCTGGCCAATATGTCTCATGAAATCCGCTCGCCCATGAATGCTATACTGGGTTTTTCGGAATTGCTGAAAAAACCTGACCTCCCTCATTCCCGCAAAAAACGATTCCTTAATCTGATCCATGAGCGGGGCGAAGACTTATTGCGCATAATTGACGATATCATAGACTTCTCAAAACTCGAAGCTGGATCTCTCAGGCTTCATTATGAAATGGTGAATCTTAACGGGTTTTTAGATGATCTGCAGTTAAGCCTGAATGAAGAACGTAAGCGGCAAAAGAAAGAAAACATCGCGTTTTACCTGGAAAAAGCCCCGGGTGTTCAGAATATTAACTGGAAAACAGATAAAATACGTACTAGACAGATCCTGGTGAACTTTTTAAGTAATGCCTTAAAATTTACCGATCAGGGTTATATCAAACTCACCGTCAAACGCCAGAATGATCAGATTATTTTTTCAGTAAAAGATACCGGTACAGGCATCCCAAAGGAGCGGCAAAAATCTGTTTTTGAACGATTCAGGCAACTCGATCTGCAGTACAAGTCTTCCCGATCAGGTACCGGCCTTGGACTTTCGATTTCCAAAAACCTGGCCGAAAAAATGGAAGGGGATATTCAGCTAAAGTCGGAACCCGGAAAAGGAAGTATATTTAGTTTAATACTGCCGCTGAAAGAATTGAAAGAAAGCGCCCACAATGCCTTCCGAAAAACAGAAGAGGCCAAACCCGAAATCCCGGAGTATCCGCATAAGAATGTGCTGATCGTTGAAGATGAGTTTGATAATTACCTGTATCTGAAAAATATCCTCGAAACAACCCGGGCCAACCTTTTCTGGGCCAAAACAGCTAACGAAACCGTTAAATTTGTGGAAAGTGATTTTAAACCGGATTTGATCCTGATGGATATTCGCCTTCCGGATACAAATGGCTTGAAAATGAGCCGGTGGATCAAAAATAAATTCCCCGAAATCCCCGTTATTGCCCAAACAGCATTTGCCCAGCCTGAGGATAAGCAACAGTCGTTGGAAAGTGGCTGTGACGATTATCTCTCTAAACCTGTTTCCGGAGAACTATTGCTGGCTATGGTAGAGAAATATTTGAATAAATAGGGTTTGTCCATAATGTCCGATATCTGCGTTGTTGCAAATCCAAACCTTGATCTCGAACATTATGAATCAAACACTCGACTTTATGGACAGGCTCTATTGAGATTTGTTTTGACTTTTGGTTTTATACCCGCTGCCATACATGGTTCTAAAAATAAAAAACCCGGGCTGTTATTTCCCCGGGTTTTTGTTGTACCCCATGATCAGAGGTGCATGCTCAACCAATTTGGTTATGAAATCTTAATTTCACGAGCCGGCTTGGGCTTGGCTTCTTCACGCTTTGGCACTTTAATACTTAAAATGCCATTGTTGTAATTGGCTTTGATCTTTTCGGTGTCTACCATGTTTTCAGGCAGATGGAATGAGCGTTGGAATGACTGATACCTGAATTCACGACGTGTGAAGTTCTCGTCATCCTTTTCTTTCTTTTCGTCTTCTTTTTCTGAGCTAATTGTTAAGCGGTCATTCTCCACACTTATCCTGAAATCGTCCTTTTTCAAGCCGGGAGCTGCTACTTCAATCTGATACTCATTATCATTTTCTTTCACATTTACCGCTGGAATATTGGAATCCGAACCGGCAAAATTGGAAAGATTAAAGTCCATCAGATCATCATTGAAGAAACGCTCAAATAAACCTGGCATGGATGGTGCGTTACGTTCTGATTTCCTTAATAGTACCATAATTTTACCTCCTTTTTGATTGTTCAACTTAAACCTTTGTTTACGACTGTTCAAATGCTATGCCAGAAATAAAGGAAATTTGGTAAAATGTATTGAAAATCAATTAATAATATTTTTTATATTGAGCTGTTGTGTGAATAGAGTGCCTGTAAAACTGCCTTTATGACATACAGTTATTTGAAAAATTGCCATACTGGCAGCATGGTTGAATTGCGCAGCGGCTTTGGTATTTTTATTTTTTTGTATGTTTGCCCGGGAATACAAGAAAATTAAAATTTTAAAATATGCGAAAGAGTTATTTATTAAGTGTCCTGGGTTTCTTCTTATTTACCGGGCCGTTATTGGCCTGCACGAGTTATTTGGTTACTCCGGGAGCATCAGCGGACGGTTCATCCATGATCAGTTATGCTGCGGATTCACATATCCGTTATGGGGAGTTGTATTATTTTGAAGGCGGGAACAATGATTCCGGTTCCTACTTTCAGGTGTATTACAGGGGAGACCATAAACCCCTGGCTAAAATTCCTTTACCTGAACAGACTTACCAGGTAGTCGGCTATATCAACGAGAAACAGGTTGCTATGGGAGAGACTACTTTTGGGGGCCGGCAGGAATTATTTGATACGTTAGGGGGCATAGATTATGGTGCGTTGATGCAGATGGCATTACGTCAAGCTTCCACGGCACGTGAAGCTATACAGCTTATTGGTGAGCTGGCTGATGAATATGGTTATTATAGCTGGGGAGAGTCTTTTTCTATAGCCGATCCTGATGAGGTTTGGATTATGGAGATCATCGGCAAAGGGGTTGATCTGAAACATGATGAGAATGGAGAGCCATATAATGCGAATAAGGGGGCTGTATGGGTGGCTAAACGTATTCCCGAGGGATATGTTTCAGCCCATGCCAACCATGCGCGTATTACTTCCTTTCCATTGACAGCTCGTGAAGGCGCTATCAATGACCGGCAGTATGATAAGCTGAACGATCCGGAGATCAGTACAATCTACTCCCATGATGTGATAGACTTTGCCCGGGAGCAGGGTTATTATGACGGCAGTGATGAGCAGTTTAGTTTCTCCGATGTATATGCTCCTTTGGATTTTGGTGCTGCCCGGTTTTGTGAAGCCAGGGTATGGAGTATGTTCAAAGAAGTGACAGACGGCATGGAGCAGTACGAGGATTACGCGATGGGATATGATATGGATAACCGCATGCCCTTATATGTGAAGCCGGAAAAAAAGCTTTCTGCAAATGATTTGATGAGGTTTAAGCGTGATTATTTGCAAGGAACAGCCTATGACATGAGCAAGGATATAGGGGCCGGCCCCTGGGGAATGCCTTACCGTTGGAGACCCCTTACATGGAAACTGGATGGAAAAGAGTATTTCCATGAGCGAACTACGGCTACACAGCAAACCGGATTTTCTTTTATTACCCAGTCCAGAAAAAATTTTCCCGGGCCCGTGGGTGGTATTATCTGGTTTGGCGTGGATGATGCAAACTTATCGGTGTATGTCCCTATGTATGCCGGGATCAATAAAGCCCCTGATAAATACGCCCAGGGATATGGAAGCATCCTTGAGTATAAAGAGGATGCTGCTTTCTGGGTTTTTAATAAAGTGGCGAATTTTACCTATTCCCGCTATGATTTTATGATTGAGGATGTCAGAAAAATGCAACAAGAACTGGAAAACAACTTTCAAAAATTTGTCCCCGCCGTGGATGAAACAGCTGTAAAACTTTATGAAAAAGACCCGCAAAAAGCTCAGGAATTCCTGACTCATTTTTCGGAAGCGATGGGCAATTATACGGTGGAAAGCTGGGAGCAACTTTTCCGATTTTTGATGGTCAAATATATTGATGGAAACGTGAAAAAGGAAGAAAACGGCGTTTTCCTGACCAACGAATATGGAAAATATCCTGTAATCGAACAACCGGGCTATCCCGAATGGTGGCTGCGCAAAATAATTGAAGAAACAGGGGATAAATTCCGTTATCTTCAGAACGATGAAGAGAACCAATAATATCAGAAAACCTTTGGAAAACAGTTAGCAATAACAATAGCCCGTATCATAGACCCCTTTTTAGAGTCTGTCTATAAAGTGGACAAGGTGTCTTAGTGATCATGTCTCTGTCTATAAAGTCGAGTGGTTGATTCATAATGTTCGAGATCAAGGCTTGCCCCGTTTCTATCGGGGAACGAAGTGAGCTCTTGAACACCTTTAAAAATAATTAAGAGTCCGGTCTAAAAACACTAAATGTATCACAGCCGCTAAAAATCAGCTTTACTCCATCCCTAAAGGGAGGCTGATTTTCAGCGGATTCACCCTTTAGGGTTCGGGGTAAAAAGCCGGTGAAAATCAAATGTGATCTTTTTAGACCGGACTCAATTAAGCTTGTGAAAAAAATTTTAAACCGCAGTATACTAACGTATATTAGGATTTAAAATTTGAGCAACAACGCAGATATCGGATATTATGGACAAACACTAAATAATGCAGCCTGGGGTTTTATTTACGAACAACTTCACCAACAATATGAAATACTTTCGCCGGGCGGTCACTGCTGTTAGAATATACCGTAATCGCCCGCAGAAACTTTTCGGTGCGTGGATGCAATCGTAGTGTTATATTGATTGTTCCTGTATCTCCGGGCATAACAGGCTCTTCCGTGTAGTGGTTTAATAATGAGCCACAGCATACATTAATTTTATCCAGCACTAAAGCACTGTCGCCCGTATTAATATACTTAATGTCCAGATCATACTTGTAATCATCCGGCATCGAATCAAACGGGATCTCCCCGTAATCATGCTTTTCCTTTTCAAAACTGAAAATCGGACCTTCCTGGGCAAAGCCCGTAGCGATCAAGCTAAAGAATAGTATTAATGGTATGAGATTTTTTCGGGTTACCATTTTCTGAATTTTAAAAGTTGTTTATAAGACACATTTTTGTTTAAAATAGTTGTTTGGGTCTTGATTTCTTTTTCGTTTTCATTCAAGAGCCTGTGCGGTATCAAAAATTTGGCTTTACATCGGCAAATGAAATAGTTTACGAGCTTTATCATTGGAAGAACGCTAAAAACCAGATAATTTCAGGGACAGTACATGGTTGGATTTCCGCAGATGTAAAAGGGAGGTATTTTTCGGGTGCAAAGGTGTTTTATAAGAGAAATGTTTTATTTTTGCATAAAAACCGGATATTATGATTCAGAGAATTCAATCCTTGTACATGCTGGCAGGGTTTATCCTGGCCATTGCCTTGTTTTTTGTTCCCGTAGCAAGCTTTGATATGACAGGAGGTGAAACTTTTACATTTACCATTATAGATTTTCAGGCCCTGCTGAAAATGGAACTGGAAAGGCAAGTTTTTATCACACCGTTTATCACGAACATATTGGCTGCGGCAATATTGGTGGTAAATATATTTTTGTATAAGAACAGGAAATTGCAGCGCAGGTTACTGATGGTCACTGTCGTGGTTAATCTCTCAACGCTTGGGGGGCTTTTTTACCTGGCGGATCAGATACAAAGCCTTCCTGAGGTAATTTCCAGGGCCTCATATATGAGCGGTATTTATTTTCCTTTGGCCATTTTATTGTTTTTGGTATTGGCCAATAAGGGAATTCGTAAAGATGAAAAGTTGTTACGTTCGGCGGATCGTTTGCGTTAACGAAAAGTTATCCTTGGGTTCAGATCACCGCGATACTGTCGGCAGGAAGCCAGCCTACTGTGCCATCCGGCAGGCGTACTTCATACCATGAGCCGATCGTATTCATTATGTGCACTTTTAACCCTTCGTGAATAACGAACAGATCCTGGCTCTGCCGCTCCGGAGAACTCTTCCCGGTTACTACCTTATCCATTACGATGGCTGCTTTTTCCTGTTGTATATGGTTTTTATTCCGCAAACTGACAAATAGAACAAATAGAAACAGTAAAGATGTGATCAAAGCGGTCCAAAATAACCTTCGTTTACGGCGGCTTTGTTTAGCTATAATGAACCAACCCCATAATAAAGCACTTACATAGATCAAAACCAGGCTCAAAATGCCCCAGGTCTGAAGCGGAAAAAGCTCAGTAATATGTTTCCACCAACGTACATAAAACATAAGCGGAAGTTTTTCAATATCATCTTTTTGCCTTTGCCTTGCAAACTCAAGATTGTGGTTTAGCCGTTCGTTATGCGGGGCTAATTGTTTCGCCCGTTCATAGTTTAAGATCGCCGGCCCCAGTTTATTTTGTTTAAAACAGGCATTGCCCAGATTGTAATAAAGATAGGCAGACTCTTTTCCCATGGACAGTACACTGTCGTATTTTGCCGCAGCAACTGCATATTCTCCCTGCTTATAGGATTCATTGCCTTCAGCGATTAACCGTTCCGCATCAACAGCCGCTAAGCCCGGCTTGCTCAATAATATAATTGATATGTACAGCAGTAGCTTTTTCATGCTTTTGGTTTTCATTCCCTATAAATTTCTCTTTTTAATGCTCATTTCAGTTCTCTTTCGATCTGGGAAATTAGATTAGCCGCGTCTTCATATAACTTATCACGTGTTTCTTTACCGGGGTTCGGCGCAAATCTTGCATAGTCACAATCATCAAGCAACCGGGTGCATTGATCGATAAAGTCCTCTTTGATATGGCTGGCTTTAAGCTTTTCCTTAATGCGCTCCCTGCTGAGTTCAGCCATGGAAATATTAAAGCGATCGCTTAAATAACAAAGTAAAGCACGGTTTAATTCTTCAAAGAACTCTTGTTGCTTGTTTTCGTTTTTAAGGCTTCGAGCTCTTTTTAATCGCTTTCTGGCCAGCCGGGTTGCTTTGCGCGTGCGCATCAGATCCACATTGTTGCGGATCTTCTGGTTTTGTTTATACCGTATTATAAATACCAGTAAGGCAATAACCGGCAGCAGGAGCAATACCCAAAAAAACCATGAACCTGTAAAAAAGGTGTTTTTGGAGGATAAGGGGACAGGGGACTCATAAATATACATAATATCAGAACCCAGACGCCTGACTTCCTCTTTGCCATAGGTTTGTATGGCAGTGCCTCCGCTTGTAGCATCTCCTTTTTCCCCTACTGTTATTTCATAGGCCTCGCTCTCCAGCGTAACGTATTCTTCTTTGAGTATGTCATAATAGGTAAAGCGAACTGAAGGGATCTTATATGTGCCGGTGTTATCCGGGATGATCAGGTAATCAAAAGTACGGGAGCCTGATATGCCTCCACCGGTAATTTCCGTGTGTGTATGTACATCCGGATCATATATTTCAAAGCCGGGAGGCATGTCCGGTTCAGGAGATTCCAGTAACTTTATGTTTCCGGAGCCGGAGAGGGTGATCTTTAAGTTGGTGCCCTGATTTAAATTGATACTGTCCTTGGTAAGTTCTGACGACATCCTGTAACTGCCTACATGCCCGGAAAAACCGGAAGGACGCCCGGTTTGGGGAAGGGGTTTGACATTAACCTGTACCGGCGGGGAGCGAAGCGTTTTTTTTATATTATCCCTGAATCTTACGCGGTTTCCGTGCATATATTGTTCCATCCGGCTCCGGGGTTTGCGGGTGCGTATCACTTCAAGGTTTAAAGAAGCAGCAAAATCTCCGATTTCGAGCTGTCCTGACTTTTGGGGAAACAATATTTTTTTGCCGATCGTAACTACATTATATACTTCATTATCAATTCGTTCACGTTTGACTTTCAGCTCGCCGATATCTACATCTTCGCTCCAGAATCCCGAATAAGAAGGGAAGCCTTCAACGTTCAACCCTGTGATATTGTTTTTTGCATAAAGCTTGTGGGTAACAATCAGTGGTTCCCCCTTGTATACATCCTGCTTGGTGATATTCGTACGGGCAAATACCTGCCCGGCATCGACCCCATCATCCTCTTTTTTAGCCCGGGATGGCTTTTTTACATCCTCTGCTTTGGAAACCGTAATGTTCAGTTCGCCGGAACGGAAGGTTTTTCCCTGCCATTGAAAAGCAAACGGAGAAATGGTATACTGCCCCGCTTTTTTGGCCTCAAGGATAAAGGAATATTTATAAAGCGGCATGTCTTCCTGCCGGCGCCCAAAACCCATATTCATGTCCATGCTGCCGCCTTCATCAATAATACGAAAGCCTTTAAAATCAGGCTTCTCTGCACGGAGTCCGCTCAGGTTGAATGTGCCACTACTGCCTTTAAATTTTAAACGGTAATCTATACGGAACTGCTCATTTACCGAGGGGTTTTTATTACTGATCTCAATGTCAACATAATAATCATCCTGTGCCTGAAGAGTATTTCCCAACAGCATCAGTATAACTGAAAATAGTATGGTTAACGCACGATGATCCATAATTACCAGTCTTTTTCTATCTCTTTGGTTGATACTTCTCTTTGCTTTAGCATCTTTTCTATCAGTTCCTGCTGATCATCATTTAACGCATTTAGCATTCGTTCAGCCTGCTCCCGGCTCATCTCTCCGTCTTGTGAGGACCCTTCTGTATCTTCCTGTTGCTTATCATTTTCTTCACTATTATCCTGTTCTCCCTGATCTTGCTCCTGCTCTTTATCTTCCCCTTCATCCTTGTTTTGGCCTTGCTTTTCCTGATCCTGCTCCTGCTCTTCATCCCCGTCTTGCTGCTCCTGCTCTTGTTCCTCATCTTCCCTTTCTTTGTCCTGCTGTTGCTGCTGTTGTTCCTGCAGTTTTTTGCTGGCGTAAATATAGTTATACCGGCTTTCATCATCCCGGGGGTTTAGCAATAGAGCATTTTTATATGCTTCCACAGCTTGCTTGTATGCTTTTTGTTTCATATAGGTGTTGCCCAGATTATGATATGCTTCGGCTTTATCTTTATCTGAGCCCGCGATGCTTTCAAGATTGTGAAAGCTTTTTTCGGCTTCTTCATAATATCCCTGTTTATAAAGGGCATTTCCCAGGTTGAAGTTGGCATTGAAATTCATATAATCTTCTTCCAATGCCTTGCGATATAGCATTTCCGCATCGTTATAGTTTTTCTGTTCATACTCCTGGTTGCCTTTTCGAATCCTGTTGGCCGGATTCTGCGCATTGATCAGAAAAGGAGCAGACAGTGCTGTAAAAAGCAGTAGAAATAGGGTATTTCGCATGGTTATATGTTTAAATTTTTGTTCGGTGTTCTTTGTTCCTTGCTTGCTTTTTCTCTCAGTCTTTTCGTTCTCTTAAGTCTCTTAAGTCTCTTAAGTCGCTTCGTTCGCTCAGGTCGCCCTCTCGCTTCATCGCATCATCGCATTAACGCATCATCGCCTCCTGTCCTCCTCGCATGTAATCATTTTCCTGTGTGTTAAAAGCTTCGTTATGGAAGTTTCTATGGTTACAACAGTTTTATTTCTCATCATCATCGGCAAAGAGTTTAAATTTTTGAAGCCAGGGGCTTTTTCTGTTATACATAAGGTGTTCGATAATCAAGAGCAGCAAGGCAATGGCCAGGGGATACTGGAACCGGTCTTCATAGTCGGCATATACGAGTGTATCAAACTCTTTCGCTTTCATTTTTTGAACTTCTTCATAGAGTGCATTTACTCCGGTTTTAGTGTTGGATGCATGGATATAGGTTCCGTTTCCCGCTTTGGCAATATCCTGTAGCATTTGTTGGTTTAACTGGCTGATAACCGTATTTCCTTTGTTATCCTGTAAGTATCTTCCTGTACCGGGGCGGTTACTTATGGGGATTGGGGCTCCTTTGAGCGATCCGATCCCGATTGTATGTATAATGATCCCTTTTTCGGCAGCTTTTTCAGCCATTTGCAAAGGGTTGTCTTCATGGTTTTCGCCGTCGGAGATCACAATAACAGCCTGGTTGTTGTCAGCTTTATCATTCATGCTGTTGATGGATTTTTCAATGGCTTCGCCTATAGCGGTTCCCTGTGTGGGGGCAATTTCAGTGGAAACGGCTTGCAGGAACATTTTAGCGGCAGCATAATCTGTCGTTATGGGAAATTGCTTATACGCCTGTCCGGCAAAGATCACAAGCCCGATCCGATCACCTTCCAATCGGTTGATAAGCCTGTTCAATGCTCTTTTTGCACTGGCAAGCCGGTTGGGGGAGAGGTCCGTGGCCAGCATGCTCCGTGAAACATCCAGGGCCACGATAAGGTCAACCCCTTTTTTTTCAGCCTTTTCCATTTTAGAGCCGATCTGGGGATTTGCCAGTGCTACAATTAGAAAGAACAGGGCCATTACAAACAAAGTGAACTTCCAGTTTCTTCGTGTATTGGATGCCTGCGGTGTTAAATAAATGTACAAATCATTGTCAGCCAGTGCATTAATTTTTTTTCGCCGCCGGTAGTTGGTTGCAATATGAAACAGCACCAACAACGGAATTAATGCCAGGCCATATAAAAAGATTGTATGCTCAAACTGAATAATTTCCATGCTTGTTCCTCCGTCTTAAGGAATGGTCTGAAACAGCGATTTCCTTAATAAAAGCTCTATGATTAAGAGCGAAACAGCGATCAGGGTAAACAGGAAAAAGATTTCCTGTTTATTTTCATAACGCTGTACTTCGATTTTGGATTTTTCCAACTGGTTAATATTATGATATATTTCGGACAGGCTTTCTTTATCGGTTGCCCGAAAATACTTTGCATTGGTTTTATCGGATATTTCTTTTAGCAATTCTTCATCAATGTTCACTTCTCTTTGGCGGTAGATATAATCGCCGCTAACGGGATCAACGGCTACCGGAGTTTTGGCTACTCCCTGGCTTCCCACGCCTATGGTATAAATCCTGATGCCGAACAGTTTAGCCATTTCTGCGGAGGTAAGCGGGTCTATAGCGCCCCGGTTATTCACGCCATCGGTTAGTAAAATGGTTACTTTCGATTTGGCCTTGCTGTCTTTCAGACGCTGGATGGCTGTAGCTATTCCATTGCCTATGGCCGTTCCGTCTTCTATCAGGTTGATGGAAATATCATCAATTACCGTGTTGACCATATGATGGTCGGTAGTCAGAGGACATTGAGAAAAAGCTTCACCGGCGAAGATCACCAACCCCAGGCGGTCGTTCCGGCGTTCCTGCACGAAATCTTTAGCGACGGCCTTGGCCGCTTCCAGCCTGTTTGGTTTGAAATCTGCGGCCAGCATACTACTGGAAATATCCAGGCTAAGAATTATATCAATGCCTTCTATGGAAATGTCCTGTTGTTTACTGCTGATCTGTGGACGTGCCAGTGATATGATCAATAAACACAGAGCCAGCATGCGGAAAACAAACAACAAAGGATATAGGCGAACACGCCAGCTTCGACTGCCTTCCAAACCCTTAAGCGAACTGTAGCGAACCGCCGCATGACGCTTATGATAATTCCGCAGGTATACAAAAATCAATACCGGGATCAAGAATAGCCCATATAAAAAAACAGGGCTGCCAAATGTGATATCATTCCAGATCATAGGGGTGATGGCTCATTGTTTTGGGGATGATCAGGATCTTTGTTGTCTTGATCATTCCTGCCGGTTTCCGATAGCTTATCTTGTTTATTGGTTTGATAGTTCGTTGAATCCGTAAGCTCTACAAAAATTCGTGCAGACTGCCCGCTGCGGGTGTTCTCTTCAGGATGGGGTGTCAGCCTGGCAAATTTAACCAGGTCGGCCAGCTCCAGTAACCCCCTGAGCTTTTCCAGAGCTTTAGCCGGTACCTGATCTTTAAGCTGTTCTAAGGTCTCCCGGCTGCTTAGCTCTTCCGATTCCACACCAAAACGGCGCTCTATATAATGTCGAACGATAGCTGTGAGCTCAATATAATATTGTTTTGGTTTATTGTTTTGCCATAATTTTTGCTGTTCAAGCTGTTCTAATCGTTGAAAAGCTTCTTCAGCCGGTGGAATTTGCGGCTTCTTAGGCGGTGTATAGATAGAGGCTTTGCGTTTTCGCTTCCTGAGATAATAATATATAAGCAGGGCAAGCAGGATCAACAAAATCCCGCCTGTGATATACGGCAATAACTCGCCGAATGTAACAGGAACGCGGCGGATATCCTTGACAGGCCTGAACGCTTTTGTTGTATCTACCGCCATGGTTTTTACTTCCAACAACAAAGGTTCGGTGAATAAACTGTCTTTATCTTTTCTGAATAAAAGCGGAGGAATAACATGATAGCCTGAATCAAACGAAGTAATGGTATATGCGTATGAAATGCGATGAACCCCATTGGCAGGGTTGGAGGTGTCCGGGATCTCTTGGTTTACAATTTCAATATTGCGGCTAAGGGTATCCTTGATAACAGGCCATTGAACATGATCCCCCGTATCCAATTCGGCGGAAAGCCTGAAAACAGTTTGTTCGCCTATCCGGATCACTGATGTATCCAGGGAGGTTTCCAGCTTTAGGGATTGGCCGTATAAAGGCAAGTATAAAAGTATTGCCGGAATGACTATGGATGCTATGGACACCTTATAATTCATGTGTTTATAATTGTTTTAAATCGCTCATAATGGATCCTGTTTCACAACCTGAAACCTCCCTTTCTGATCATCTCTTGTCTGAGTTCGCTCTAAAAAGGGTAAAGCTGATTTTCAGCGCGTGTAATAATGTTTGAGTGTTCAGAGCAAACTTTTGTCTGGTTAATGAAATGATCATAGAGTTTTTTCAATGGTTTTTACTTGGTTTAGTTTCTGTCTCTGTCTTTATAATCGATGTTCCCTGATCTTGAACAGGGTTATTAATAATTTAACATAATCCCGGTTAACCGGGATTTCCACATGATCCACCCCGGATTTATTGGCGGAAGCATGGAATTCTTTGTTTAACGCATGCCACCATTTAAAATGATTATCGATAAATTGCCTGCTGTTGGTGTCAACCCATAAAATTTTCCCTGTTTCTGCGTCCTGCATTTTTACCAGTCCGGTTTTCGGCAGGATCTGTTCTGCGGGATCGGTTATCCGGATGGCCGCTATTTCATGTTTGTTATTGGCGATCGTCAAAGCTTGTTTATAGTTGTGGGTTATAAAATCGGAAATAATAAAAGCAGTAGCGCGTTTTTTAATGGCATTGGTAAAAAACCGTAAAGCTTCACTGAGGTTTGTTTTTTGGCTCTGGGGTTTAAAGTCAATAAGCTCTCTGATAATCCGAAGGATATGAGTCCTTCCTTTTTTCGGGGGGATAAATTTTTCCACTTTTTCGGAAAAGAAAATAACCCCTACTTTATCATTATTTTTAATAGCGGAAAAGGCCAGTACTGCAGCAATTTCGGTAATGAGCTGTGCTTTGAATTGTTGCCTGCTCCCAAACGCATTGGATCCGGAAACATCAATCAGGAGCATTACGGTAAGTTCTCTTTCTTCTTCAAAGACTTTTAAAAATGGGTGCCCGAAACGTGCTGTTACATTCCAGTCGATTGCCCTTACATCATCACCGAATTGATACTCTCTGACTTCGCTGAATGCTATACCCCGCCCTTTAAAAGCACTATGATACCGTCCCGCGAATATCTGATTGGTTAGTCCGCGGGTTTTTATTTCAATATTTTTAACCCGTTTAAGCAGCTCTTTGGTTTCCATTCTTTTTGATTATGGTACTTCCACTGCATTTAAAATATCATTGATTATCTCACTGCTATGAATGTTTTCGGCTTCGGCCTCATAGGTAAGCCCGATGCGGTGGCGTAAGATATCATGGCACACGGCCCGGACATCTTCCGGGATCACATAACCGCGCCGCCGGATAAATGCATACGCTTTTGAGGCTAAAGCCAGGTTGATGCTGCCCCGGGGAGAGGCTCCGAAGCTGATCATATGTTCATAGTCCTTCAGTCCGAACATAGCCGGATAACGGGTAGCAAATACAATGTCTGTGATATAATTGGCGATTTTTTCATCTATATATACCTGCCGAACTACTTGCCTCGCTTTGATGATCTCTGCCGGGTTCGTTACTTTATTTACCGTTATCAGCTCGTTCGTGATATTCTGCCGCAGAATATCCTTTTCTTCTTCTTTCGAAGGGTAAGCGATAACCGTCTTTAGCATAAAACGGTCTATCTGCGCTTCCGGTAGAGGATATGTGCCTTCCTGTTCAATCGGATTTTGCGTGGCCATTACCAAAAAAGGCTCCTCCAGCATGAATGTTTGTTCTCCTATAGTTACCTGCCTTTCCTGCATAGCCTCCAGTAAAGCGCTTTGAACTTTAGCCGGAGCCCGGTTGATCTCATCGGCCAAAATAAAGTTTGAAAAAACAGGCCCCTTTTTTACACTAAAGGTTTCATGCTTTTGACTGTAGATCATGGTGCCGATCAAATCGGCCGGCAAAAGATCGGGCGTGAACTGTAATCGATTGAACTTTGCATCTATTGTGCTTGCCAATGATTTGATAGCAAGGGTTTTTGCCAGACCCGGCAAGCCCTCCAGCAAAATATGCCCGTTGCTTAGTAAACCTATTAACATGCTTTCTAACATATGCTTCTGCCCAACTATGGCTTTTCTCATCTCTATAGTCAGCAAATCAATAAAGGCACTTTCCTGTTCTATCTTTTCATTTAATGCTTTGATATCAACGTTTTCGATCATCGTTCCAAATCTTGTTTGTTTTTGTAACGCAAAAATACAATTGTTAAAAGAAAGTGGCTGTTAAAAAATGTTAAACCGGCTGCAGACTTGAATTTTTAATCCATCCGGTCTGAAATAGAATATTTGAGTCCGGTTTAAAAAGGTCACATTTGATTTTCAGCGGTTTTTTACCCCGAACTTTAAGGGTGAAGCCGCTGAAAATCAGCCTCCCTTTAGGGATGGGGTAAAGCTGATCTTTAGCGGCTGGGATACATTTAGTGAATTTAGACCGGACTCATGGATCAATAATGAAACAATATTGATTTAATGCAGTAAAAAAATGTATTAGTATCTTGTTTTTTAATAATATGATAGTATATTTGTGGTATCAATGAAATGTAAATCAATCATATTGTTTTTATTATTGATGATCCTGTTACCGGAGTTTGTACAGGCTCAAAGGGGGCGCAGAACCGCCTACCGCAAGCGTGGACACGGGTATGCCAAAATTATGTATTACGGGTTGGGTGTGAAATATGGAATCCAATACATGGATTATAATATGCGGTATGAAAAAGACAATTATACATTTAAACCCGGTTTTAGCCATTACTTTAGTGTGTCGGGAGAGTATTTTATAGAATATAACCTTAACCTGCGTGCTGATATTCAGTATTCTCACAGGAAAGTCTTCCTGGATCATGAATATGGCAAAGACGTAGATCCGGAAAGCAATTTGTTACCTGAGAAGGTTGACTGGACAATTGGTTATATTACGATTCCTATACGGGCGAATTACAATTTTTTATATACCCAGCACCTAAAAATGTACGTGGCCGGAGGCATTGCACCGGAATTTAAAACCCACGACATGGAGTCGGTGACTTACCTCAGCGGCCGTACGGAAGATCATTTTAACTTGTTGTACTCCAGGCGTTTTAATAAAGTAAATCTGGGGGGGAGTCTGAGTGCAGGCTTTAAGTACAATCCCTCGGCACATTTTGGTATAGAACTGGAAGGAGGATTGATGCAATATGTGGGAGCCGTAAATGCCGATTATAGCAAAGGCCCGCCCAGGGCTTATTATATCGAAGGTGGGGTTTTCTACGACTTCCAGTAATTTGAACGGTTCGCACGCCCCGATAATAATGGGGTAAACCTGGATCCCGAACACCCTGGACAGACACTAATTCCAGTCTAAAAAGGTCACATTTGATTTTTAACGACTTTTTGCCCCGAACCCTAAAGGGTGAAGCCGCTGAAAATCAGCATCCCTTTAGGGTTGGGGTAAAGCTGATCTTTAGCGGCTGTGATACATTTAGTGTTTTTAGACCGGACTCAATTAAAGTTGTGAAAAAAATTTTAAACCGCAGTATACAAATGTATATGAGGATTTAAAATTTGAGCAACAACGCAGATATCGGACATTATGGACAAACACTATAGAGACTGATTGTAAGCGTAAAGAAAAAAACGGAATGTAGGTTATAGAAAGTGCTATTTTTGCATTTTTCATTGTACCTTTGTGCAAGTTAAATTCAAAGAGCGATTTTATAAAATATGAAAAACGAATGGGAATATTGGAACGACAATGAGCGCAATGCGTTAATCGATCTTTTCGAGCAAATGCTCAAGCGTGGGGATACATTATTCTTTGATGTGGATGATTTTGTTTCGATAATTGACCATTATATGGACATGGCTTCCCTGGAAATGGCAAAGGTAGCCTTAAAGCATGCGATTAAGCTGCATCCGGAATCAGTGGTTTTTCAGGTTAAAAAAGCCCAGCTTTTGGCGTATTCTGATAATGCGGAGCAAGCTCTGTCGATGTTGTCTGTGGTGGAAAACCTGGAGCCTTTCAATTCAGATATCATCCGGACAAAAGCCAATATTTATAGTCAGCTGCAACAATATGATAATGCCATAAAGGAGTATAAGAAACTTTCAGCAGAAGAGGACGCGGAAGAGATCTTTTCCAATATAGCTTATGAATATGAGAATATGGGACAGTATGTCCAGGCGATCCATTACCTGAAAAAGGTTCTGGCTGTTAATCCTGAAAACGATAATGCCCTTTATGAGCTTGCGTATTGTTATGAAGCCACAGGAAAAACAGAAGACAGCATAAAATATTTTCAGGTTTATCTGGATGAAAATCCTTTGTCTTCTATAGCCTGGTTTAATCTTGGAGTTGCTTATTCCACGCTTGATCAACATGAGGAGGCTCTGGACGCTTTTGATTATTCCATAGCCCTGGAGCCGGATTATGCTTCGGCCTATTTTAATAAGGCAACCGTATTGTGTGATCAGGAAAAATATTATGAGGCCATAGAATCCTACAGCGAGACTCTGAAGCTGGAAACTCCCGAGGCATTAACCTTGCAGTATATTGCCGAATGTTATCAAAAACTGGAAGCATACGACATGGCAATTGAGTTTTATCTTAAGGCCGTTGAGATCAACGAAATGCTGAGTGAAGCCTGGGCCGGACTGGCATCGGTCTTTTATGAAACCTCAAATTATGAAAAAGCGCTGAGTTTTATACAAAAAGCGGGGCGGATGAATAAACAAGACATTACCATTGCGCTTTTGCATGCCGATATTTCAAAGGCTATGGATGATTATGAAGAAGCCGTGAATTACTATATTAAAGCCCGGGAACTGAACGATAGAGACGCGGATATCTGGCTGGATCTGGCCGAAGCTGTTTCCCTCAGGGATGAAGATATCAATGCCGGTATTGAAACACTGCTGGAGGCCATCCGCTTGTTCCCGGCGAATGCTTCTCTCTATTACCGCCTTAGCTTCTATTTGTATACTAATGAGCAAATAAAAGAAGCGCTCCGTTACCTTAATGACGCTTTGCATATAGACTTTAACAAACATCGTGAGTTTCTGGAAATGGATGACTCGCTTCTGGAGCATCCCGAGATCATTACCCTTATCGAACAAGCAAAACATTTGTATCAGAACAGTTAACCTAAAGCCTATGAATTTTGATTTGCCGTTTATCCCAAAACGACCTTCCAAACCAAGAGAGGAAGGTATTTCAATGATAATGGATAAAGGATTAAGCATCCGCGAAGTGGAAAACATGATCGAAGCATGCGGGCAGTTGCTTGACTATGTTAAGTTGGGCTTTGGAACGGCTGCAATAACCAATAACCTGCAGGAAAAGATCAATGTATACAAGGCGAATAATATCATTCCTTATTTTGGAGGGACGCTTTTCGAGGCCTATGTAGTTCGGGATATGGTTGAGCAATACCGGAAATTGCTGGACAAATATGCGATAACGACCCTGGAGATCTCTGATGGTAGCATGGTGATAGACCATGCCGAGAAGCTTTCCTGGATCCGCGATTTTTCCAAAGATTATACTGTCCTTTCTGAAGTTGGCTCTAAGCAAGAAGGTATTATTATTGCCCCCAACAAGTGGATCAAAATGATGCAATCAGAGTTGGAGGCCGGCTCCACCCTTGTAATTGCAGAGGCCCGGGAAAGTGGAGATGTAGGGATATACCGGTCCAGTGGAAATGCACATGTGTCGCTCGTTCATAAAATTATGGACAATGTCCTCCCTGAAAAGATCATGTGGGAAGCTCCTAAAAAATCGCAGCAAGCCTGGTTTATTCAAGAACTCGGTGCTAATGTGAACCTGGGAAATATCGCACCTTATGAAATAATATCCCTGGAAACTCTCCGGCTGGGGCTCCGTGGAGATACCTTCTTCCAGTTCCTGCCGGAACAAATGAATGCTTTCAACTCATAAGCCATGATTAAACCGTTCCTTTATTACCTGCTGCTGATGTTGAAAGGATTTGGCATGGGAGCCGCTAATGTAGTGCCCGGCGTCTCCGGAGGAACTATCGCCCTGATCACCAATATCTACGAAGAACTGATCAACGCTCTTAAGTCCTTTAACCTGAAAGCCCTCAAATATTTCTTTACATTCCGGTGGAAAGCTTTTGCCAAACATACAAATATCGTATTTGTGGTTGTCGTTTTTGTGGGAGCATTGTTAAGCCTTTTCTCTATCGCGCGGCTGTTTGAGTATCTGCTGGAAAATGAACCATTGATCATCTGGTCTTCCTTCTTCGGACTGATCCTGGCTTCAGTGGTCTTTATTGCCAAACGAATTGAAAAATGGAAGGCTGACAGGCTTATCATGCTTATCCTGGGGCTGGCGGTGGGAACAGGAATGACT
>JAWOBQ010000037.1:0-10867 GCA_046484255.1 Bacteroidales bacterium
CCCAAAACAACTCCCCAAAGGAGGAAAAACCTTGCACAAATGCAGCCAATGAAAAGCAAAACCTGCCGGATCAGGAAGATTTCGCTGCAGCATCTGCTGATGGAACAAGCCAGCCTTTAGAAGAAAAGGAAACCGGAGAATCTCACAATCCGGGATCTCCTTCTTCCCATAAGCCCGCTACCACTGAAAAAATGCAACCGGAAGAACAGGCGGAAGAACAGAAACCAACTCAGAAAGGAAAACAAGAAGAAGATACGAAGCAGCAAACGGAGGAGGCTACCTCCGGCAGCCGGGAATTTTATGATTTCGGAGAGGACACTTCCCGGGCAGCCGAAGAAGAGGATGAGCCTGATACGCTGGAAAGTAAAGCCGGAGAAGGAATGCCCGGCTATGAAACCTATTCACGGGAAGCGCTCGTCCAGGCTCTGGAAGACCTCGTTAGTAAAGAAAATACCCTGGAATATAAGCAGAATATATCCCTGATCAAGGTGGCCTATCTTAAGATCACGGATAATGAAAAGGCCGAAGCCCTGGAAAAAGAATCCGGGAAAAAATCAGATAAAGAACCGGAAAAAGAACCGGAAAAGGCAGCAGAAACAGAAGCTGGGACAGAAGCCGGAAAAACAGCCGCAGGAGAGCTCGAAAAAGACACTGCCGCCGGTTCAAAACAGCAAGCAACGCAGCAGCAAGGCAAAGCAGAAGAGCATAAAGACAAGCTGGAAGAGCGTTATCAAAAAGCTTTTTTGCGGTATAAGGAAAAACGGGCTCAATTTCTGAAAGAGCAGGAAAAGATACAACATGAGAACCTGCAAAAAAAGCAGGCCATTTTGGAGCAGTTGCGAGAGCTTATCAACTCGGAAGAAACCCTGAAAAAGACCTATGATGATTTTAAAGCTCTGCAGGAACAATGGAAAGAAATTGGGCTGGTACCCAAAACAGAGGTAAATGAGCTGTGGAAGAACTATCATTTTTTGGTGGAGAAGTTTTTTGATAAAGTAAAGATCAATAAAGAGCTTCGTGATCTGGACCTCAGGAAAAATCTGGAGTACAAGATCGGCTTATGTGAAAGGGCGGAAGAGCTTATCCTGGAGTCTTCCATAAATAAGTCGTTTAAAGAACTGCAGGAACTCCATGAAAAATACCGGCAGACAGGCCCGGTGCCTGATGAGCATAAAGAACAAGTGTGGAGCCGGTTTAAATCAGCTACCGAAAAGATCCATGAGCGCCGCCAAAAGCACTATTGGCAGCAGGAAGAGCAACAACAGAAAAACCTGGATGCAAAAACCGCCCTCTGTGAAAAAGCGGAAGAAATACTAAAACGGGATATCGACTCGCTGAAAACCTGGAATACCGCTACCGGAGAAGTCAGGGAGCTTATGAAAGTGTGGCGCTCCATAGGGTTCGTGCCCAGACAGTACAACGACAGCATCTGGAACCGGTTTAAAACTTCCGTAGATGACTTCTTTGACCGTAAAAAAGACTATTTTAAACAATTAAAAGAAGAACAACTCGAGAATTATAACCGCAAACTCAACCTCTGTGTGGAAGCAGAAGCATTGCAGGATAGTACCGACTGGAAAAATACAAGCCGGAAACTGATCAGCCTGCAAAAAGAATGGAAGTCTATAGGGCCGGTATCCCGAAAACATTCCGATAAATTATGGAAACGCTTCAGGGCGGCCAATGATAAATTCTTTAACAACAAGTCCGAATACTTTAAAAATATCAAGGCCAATGAAAATGAAAACCTCAAACAAAAAGAAGCACTGATCGAAAAGATCAAAACCCATCAGTTTGGTGAAGACAAAAATGAAAATCTCTCTACCTTGAAAGAACTTCAGCGGCAGTGGATGGAACTCGGTTTCGTACCTTTCGACAAGAAAGATAAGATACAAAAGGAATACCAGGAAGCGATCAATAAACGCATGGACGAGCTGAGCATTTCCCGCGTAGAGGTGAATAATTCCCAATATAAGTCGCATGTGGAAAAGCTCAAAAATATGCAGGGCGGAGACCGGCAGCTCCATAAAGAACGAACGGCTCTGTTAAGCAAGATCAGAAAGCTTAAAGAAGATGTGCAGTTATGGGAAAATAATACCGGCTTTCTGGCCAATACCAAAAATGCCAATGTCCTGAAAGAGGAATTTCAAAACAAGATCGACCGGGCACGGAAAGAGATCGCCCTGCTGGAAGCCCGCATTGCTATGATGGATAAAAAAGACAAACACTAAATATACAGAAAGATCAGGATCAGGGTTATCACCACCCCTGCAGAAACCAGCACGGCGCCACGGCCTTTGATGCCCTTCTTGCCTCGCAGGATAAACATGCCGGAGATCGAAAGAATAATAAGCGAAGCAGAGAAAATGTCGGAAAACCACATCCATACTTTCCCCGGGTTATAGTGCATAAAGTTGACCTCATAAAATACCGGACGGCGCTGTATGGTCTCAATACGGCCCGTCCCGCCCTTCATGTCAACGGTTATGGACCCCCCTTCAATAAAGATCTTTAGCCTGCCGGAGGAAGGAAAGTGTTCATAATCCTTATAGCTGTCTTCCAGCTCTGCCCCGGATAAAATCTCCATAACCTCTGCCTTGCCTATATCACTCCCATACCGCTCTGTCGCTATGGAAAACTCCTGGCTGTGTATAATATAATTGGGGTTCCAGTCATCAAGATGGTTTAACGCTATCCCTGATAAACCGTAGATTATACACATAGCTACAAAAAAATAACCCAGATCCCGGTGAACAGCCCTGTTTATTTTTCTCCATTTTATCTTCATGATCTCATACGTTAATGAAAACAATCCTGCAGGAAGGATCAAATCATCTCTCCACATCCCCCTTGCAAGGTATTTATCAATTCTGATCCATTGTTATGCGTCCCTTCTGAAAAATATCTTTTACCTCCAGAGCTTTTGCCCGGCGGCCCTGAAAGACAAACGCCTAAAAATCAGCAACCATCATCAGGGGTAAGGCAAAACGGATTGGCAGCAGGGATAAAAAATGTGTGTTTTATAAAGAACGCTTTTGTTGATAACCAAAAAAAGGGAAACCAATCGTTCTGAAAGGTTTCCCGCTAACATGAATTTCATTTCTGACCCGGCCTATTTCTTTTCGTAGGAAGTAGCTTCCAGGGAAAAGTCAGACAAGTAGTCTTTTTCACTTTCTTTGATCTCCTGCCGCATGCTTTCTATGCGTGCAAGCTCAGCAGGTTCTTCTTCGTCTTTGTGGGTCTCCTCATCGCAATGTTTGCCATCATGAACATGATGTTCTTCCGACAATTCTTCTTTGACTTCTTTTTCCCAGTTATCCAGATACTCTTCATCAATTCTTTTTTCTTTAAGAATACCGGTTACCAGAAAAGTGCTGCCTTCGTCTTCTTGCTTAAAGGAAGGGACTCCCTCTCCACAGGTTACTTTTAGACGTTCATCACTGCCTTCGCTTTTGATAAACATACGTTCACCGCCATGCGCACAGGCATGTACCATAGAGCCTTTAACAACCACTTCCTCTTCAACGTGTTCATCAGCGGAAGCTAAAAGTTCTTCGGTTGTAAGTGCCGAAACTTCTGATCCTTCTTTTGCTTCTTCTTTGTCTTTTGCCGATTCATTATTGCAGGCAAATAAGAAAACGCCCAGGGTCAATACTACTAATAATTTTTTCATCATTATTTAATTTTGATTTTGACAAAAGTAATACATCTTTTTAGAATGAAGCAAGAGTTTGGTCTAAAAATTTATTATTTATTCGATCCGCTGAAAATCAAAAAGGGGAAGCCTGCCCGCACCCCTCGGTCCCCTAAAGGGGATGTCTCCCCGCAGGGCTGTGCGCTGGCCGGTTCCCCGTTTTAGGGGAGTTAGAGGGGTGCGCGTTGGCCGGTACTCTCCGGTTTTTCCATTACGGTAGGATTTTATCTTTTAATTGGCGGATCTCCTTTTTTTGTGTAGCGGATAGTTTTTTCGGTACGATGATCCGGGTGATGATATACAAGTCGCCTCTTCGGGATGAAGCTTTCACCGGCATTCCCTGACCTTTCAGCCGGAATTTTTTTCCACTGTCGGTACCTTCGGGGATCTTCATGCTTCGGCGTCCTTCCATAGTCTCAACCGTCATTTGTCCCCCCAGTATGGCGGTAAAAACATCAAGGTCTGCCGTGATCTGCAGGTCGTCGCCTTTTCGTTCGATAAACGGATGGGGGTTAATATGTATAGTAAGCAGAATATCCCCTCGCTGCCCTGTACGGGGGTCGGCCTGGCCTTTTCCTTTTACCCGGAGGGTTTGCTTGTCTTTGATCCCTTTGGGAATATTGATCCGGAAGCGCTCTTCATTGACGTTCAGGATCCGCTTTGCTCCATGGAAGGCATCTTCAAGGCTGATGTACACATCCCCTTTAAGGTTGGCCGTCTGGCTGCTGCGCCGCTGCCGGCCTTGTTGCTGGGCAGTAGCACCTCCAAAGCCGCCACCGAAAAAGCGCTCGAAAAAATCAGAAAAACCGGTGCCGCCAAAACCACCGAACATCTCTTCAAAGCCTTGAAAACCACTGCCACCCTGCTGCTGTGTATACCTTCTGTATGCATCCCCGCCACCACCATAAGCCTGCTGCCCGGCATGTTCATACTGCTTCCAGTTCGCCCCCAAACGGTCATACTTCTCCCGCGTCTCAGGATCTTTCAATACCTCATAAGCCTCCGAAATGTCCTTGAACTTCTCTTCTGCCTTCTTGTCATCGGGGTTCTTGTCAGGATGATACCTTACCGCCAGCTTCCGGTAGGCCTTCTTGATCTCATCCTGCCCCGCATTCTCATCCACTCCTAATATCTTATAGTAATCCTTGTAATTCATAAATCCTCCTTTAGCCCTGTTCCCATCAATTCCTTTGCCATCCCACGCAAAATCCCTCCATTGTGCTATTATGACAGAAAAAACCGGAAATGCAAATAGATATGTCAAATTGTCAATTCCACGCCCTCTTTTCTAAATAAATGTGTAATTTTGAATCATAAATTCCGGCCCCCGGCTGCCGTAGATACTAGAAGCCGGGCAGTACGGGCATGATGGGATTTGAATTTGAATATGTTAAATCTGAAGGATTTATGGCAAAGAAAAAAATTCTCGTTGTGGATGATGAAAAGAGCATCCGCAACTCCTTGCGGGAGATTCTGGAAAATGAGCAATATAAAGTAGATGAAGCCCCTGATGGCCCGGAAGCCCTTGAGCTGGTCCGTCAGTATCATTTTGATCTGGTTCTGCTGGATATTAAAATGCCGCAAATGGACGGAGTGGAAGTGCTGGAGCGCCTTAACGTGTTGAGCGATGCCCCCGTCGTTATGATCTCGGGGCACGGGAATATCGAAACGGCGGTAGAGGCTATCAAGAAAGGCGCCTATGACTTTATTGAAAAGCCGCTGGACCTGAACCGCCTGCTGATCACCCTCCGCAATGCCCTGGACAAATCAACCCTGGTGAATGAGACCCGTAAGCTCAAACGTAAGATATCCAACACTACGGCCATGATCGGAAACTCTCCGGCCATGCAACGGGTGAAAGATATGATCGACCGCGTGGCGCCAACGGATGCGCGCGTGCTGATCCGTGGAGCTAACGGCACCGGAAAAGAACTGGTGGCAAGGTGGCTGCATGAAAAAAGCAGCCGCGCCGACAAAGCCTTTATCGAAGTTAACTGCGCCGCTATACCCTCCGAGCTGATCGAAAGTGAACTGTTCGGACACGAAAAAGGCTCTTTTACCTCCGCCCACAAACAACGCAAAGGCAATTTCGAACAGGCCAATGGCGGAACGTTGTTCCTCGATGAGATCGGCGATATGAGCCTGGCCGCTCAGGCCAAAGTGCTGCGCGCTCTCGAAGAAAATAAGGTGATGCGCGTGGGAGGGGAAAAGGATATTGAAGTCGATGTGCGCGTTATTGCAGCCTCGAATAAAAACCTGCAGGAAGAAATTAAAAAAGGAAACTTCCGCGAAGACCTATACCACCGCCTTAGCGTGATTATTATCCATGTGCCCGAACTGAAAGAAAGAAAAGAAGATATCCCCTTGCTGGCTAATCACTTTGTTCAGGATATCTGTAAAACCCAGGGAAAGCCCCCTATGGAAATTAGCGGGGACGCCATGGAAGAACTGAAAAATAATGAGTGGACCGGAAATATCCGCGAACTGCGTAACGTTATCGAACGTCTCGTTATCCTCTGCGATAAAGAAATAAAAAAAGAGGATGTAAAACGATTTGCTATGCCCCTCCATGAATAAGCCCCCTGAAAAGGGCATATTTAATTTTCAGCGGCTTTTTACCCCGAACCCTAAAGTTTGAAGCCGCTGAAAATCAGCCTCCCTTTAGGGATGGGGTAAAGCTGATTTTTAGCGGCTGGGATACATTTAAAGGCAGGGCTTTTTACCCCTAAATCCCCTGAAGGGGACTTACGGATGGTCTTATTTTGAAAGTATTTTGAGTCCGGTCTGAAAAGGGCATATTTGATTTTTACCGGCTGTGATACATTTAGTGTTTGTAGACCGGACTCAATTATGAAAACAAAACATAGGAATTGTATGGTTTTTTAAAATGAGAAAATTTCCAAAAATGGGAAAGGGGTTGCAAAAAGGTAAAAATTCAGGATTTTTTTTGTTTTTAACGGAATTCGGAAGGGTAAATACGATATCGAAATAATTATAATGGCTTGCATACAACGCTCTGCCATTTTTTTGTAATTTAGCACTCCTTTATGTTGTTTTGGAATCTTCGTTTAAGGTGCTAAAAAACAAAATGTTAATATATTAATTTTACTTTGTAACAAAAAAAAACATATTTTTAATAAAAAAATTGTAAAAAAGTTTGCACGTTCTAAATATTTTTTTTTAATTTTGATTTGTCAAAGCAATATTTGTCCGGCTTAAAAAGGGTCTGTTTGATTTTTATCAGCCTTTTACCCCTGACCGTAAAGGGTAAAGCCGCTTAAAACCGGCCGTCTTTTATGGATAGGGCAAAGCTGAATTTCACCGGGTGAAAAGGAGTTTATTTTATACCCGACTCAAATATTGTCTGTGATTGCGGGGATTTGTTCTTAGGTTTAAGATTCCGGCATGAAAGCAGGAAAGTGTTTTTGAAGAAGTGAGGTTTTACTAAAACATTATTAACGGTTTTGTGTTATTTAGATCATTCTTAATGGCACAGTTGAAATCTCGCTATTGGAATTTAATTATGGCATATGTTTACAATTAGACGATTGGCAAAGACGTTTAGCAGATCCCTGCAGGGGGTGGAGGGCGGTACCGTAGATGACGGTATTTGCGGGAACGGCAGCGGGAACGGCAGCGGGAATAGGAACGGGAACGGGAACGGGAACGGGAACGGGAACGGCAGCGTGAACGTTATTAGTATTGCCAGCGATACCGGGAAAGGGAAGGGGCCAATCTATGATCCGGTTTCAGCGAAGATTTCATTACAGAAGGACCTGATCATCGCCGAAGTGGGGGAAAATGCATATTCTTTTATTCACCGGTATGTCGATGTCATGAACCGTTCCAATCTGTTCCTTTCTACCACTTCCCGGTTTAACGTCCTTAACCGGGAAAATTCTTATTATGAAAGCATTGTAAACCTTAAACGGGTCAATGATATCCGGCGGATCAACAAGTTTTTCGAAGCGGTGAATGAGCGCCTCCCCAAACAGGGGTTGTTTATTGGCAGGGCAGAGACATATTCATTGCGCAAGCGGCGCATCCTGTGCAGGCTTTTCCCTCCTTTTAACTGGCTGCATTATACCTTTGATTTTGCCGTTAAGCGTGTGATGCCTAAGCTGAAGCTTACACAGAAATTATATTTTTTCTTTAGCCGGGGACAAAACCGGGTACTTTCCATGGCAGAGACTTTTGGACGCCTTTACAGTTGTGGCTTTAAGGTGGAGGATCGAACGGTGATCGATGGAAATTTGTATTTCGTGGCCCGGAAAACCGGAAAACCGGCATTCGACTATAACCCCACTTACGGACCTGTGGTCAGCCTTAACAGGATAGGGAAAAATGGCAGCACCATCCGGGTATTTAAAATGCGTACCATGCATGCCTATTCGGAATATCTGCAGTCTTATGTGTATGATCAAAACCATCTGAATCAAAACGGCAAGTTTGAGAATGATTTCCGGGTGACGACCCTGGGAAGGATCATGCGTAAGGTTTGGATCGATGAACTACCGATGTTGTATAACTGGCTCAGGGGGGATATGAAGCTGGTGGGGGTTCGCCCGCTGTCTATGCACTATTACAACCTCTATGATGAAGACCTGAAACAGAAACGTATCCGCTATAAGCCCGGTCTCGTGCCTCCTTATTATGCAGACCTGCCCGGCTCCTTCAGGGAAATACAGGAATCGGAAAGGAAATACCTCGAGCGTTATGATAAAAATCCTTTGCGCACCGACTGGCAATATTTTTGGAAAGCCATGAAAAATATCTTACTGAAAAATGCCCGTTCATCATAGTTAGGTGGTAGTTTTTTTTATTTACTTTTGCGGGGGAAATCACAATTTTTCAAAACGCATAAGCATTATTTCATGAAAAAGACATACAATTTCGGCTTGATAGGGGCAGCCGGTTATATTGCGCCCCGGCACATGAGAGCTATTAAAGCCACGGGTCATAATCTGGTGACTGCCCTGGATAAGTTTGACAGTGTTGGGATTATCGACAGTTATTTTCCGGATTCGGATTTCTTCACTGAGCCGGAGCGTTTCGATCGTCATTTGGATAAGCTCAGGAGAGCCGGGAAGGACAAGGTTGACTATGTGGCCATATGTTCGCCCAACTACTTGCATGATGCGCATATCCGGCTGGCGCTGAGGAACGGTGCCGATGCCATCTGTGAAAAGCCGCTGGTGCTGAATCCCTGGAACCTGGATGCACTCGGGCAGATCGAAAAAGAGTCTGGCCGCAGGATATATACTGTATTTCAGTTGCGCCTGCATCCGGCGATCCTGGCGCTGAAAGAAAAAATAGATAACGCTCCTGCCGGGAAAGTCTTTGACATCGACCTGAGCTATATTACCAGCCGGGGAAACTGGTATTATATCTCCTGGAAGGGCGAGAACCAGAAGTCGGGAGGAATAGCCACCAATATAGGCATTCACTTCTTTGACATGTTATCCTGGATCTTTGGGGATGTCAGGGAAAATATTGTACATGTGAGCCAGTCGAACACTGCAGCCGGATTTTTGCATATGGAGCGTGCCCGGGTGCGCTGGTTTCTGAGCCTGGATCCCGGAACGCTTCCAGCGGAGGTAGTAGCTAAAGGGCAGCGGACATACCGCAGCATCACCGTGGAAGGGGAGGAGATCAACTTCAGCGGGGGGTTTACCGACCTGCATACCGCTACGTATGAAGAGATACTCAAAGGCAACGGCTTTGGCCTGGAAGACGCCCGCCCCTCCATAGACATGGTATATGCCATCCGGAATGCCAGGGCTGTTGGCCTGAAAGGCGAGTATCATCCGCTGGCCGCCAAAACAGACCACTAATGATGGGCGTTGAACTTTTTAAGCCTTTCTTCCAGGGCCGGAAATTGCTCCTTTTGTACCAGCGAAACGCAGGCCCGCAGGCCTTCAGTGCGCTCGCTGCCCGTGATAGCCAGTGAAATAGCACTGATGCCGTAATATACCAGCTCATGGATCAATTCTTCCCCGCTCAGGCCGGGATACGAAATGGTGAAATAAAAACCGTCCGCAATAGGGGTGTCCTCATCCTTGTCATAGACGATCTCAAAGCCGTTATCCGTAAACAACGCTTTCATGATCTTTGCCTTTTCCCCATACTCCTTAACCACCTCTACAAAATCATACTCCCCCTCGTTCACTGCCTTCAAAATAGCTGCCAGCCCATACTGAGGCGAATGTGAGGTCCCTGCACTTAAAGGATAGATCGTTCCGTAAAGCATGCTGTGTCCAAAGTATTCCGATCCGTAAAAACGCTTCAGGTCCGGACACTTTTTGTCATACAATGCATCCGATATGATAAACATGCCCACGCGCTGCCCGGCATAGCTAAACGACTTGGAGCTGGAGATCAGCATAATATAATTGTCCGTATAGGGAGCTACCGTAGCCTGAAACGGCGGCTCTCCCGGCCTGGAGATGTCTTTGCGGAAATCCATGGCAATGTATGCCAGGTCTTCGATCACGACAACATCATATTTATTGGCCAGCCTGCCTATGATCTGAAGCTCTTTTTCCGTAAAACATATCCATGAGGGGTTGTTGGGATTGGAATAGGTGATGGCAGCGATATTCCCACGCGAGAGATATTCCTCCAGCTTCTCTTCGAGCTTGTCGCCGCGAAAGTTGTAAACATCGAAGCTTTCGAAGGGGATCTCCAGCAATTTACATTGCATTTTTTGCACCGGAAAGCCGGGGTCGATGAACAATACCGCATCTTTGCCTTGATGCATACGCGAACATGTCATAAAAGCCGCCAGCCCGCCCTGCATAGAGCCTACTGTGGGCAGGCAGTGTTCCGGCTTTACCTCTGTGTTTAAAAAATTCTTTACAAATCGCGACATCTCTTTCTTTAAGGGGGGAATTCCCTGAATATCCGGATATATAGATGCAACCCCGTTCATCAGCGCCTCCACCTCGGCGTTGATAGCGATCTCTGCTGCCGGAAGGCCGGGAATGCCCATCTCCATACGTACGAAATGCTCGCCGGTCTCGGCTTCAATATCATCAACCAGCTTCTTGATCTCCCGTATAGAAGCCTTGCCTACACGCTCGATCTTGTTTTCCGCTAACTTGCGTTCAACTACTTCACGGTCTATAGGTGTCTTGTTATTCATAGGATTTTGCTTTTTATGGTTACTATTGG